>JAYSYM010000483.1:0-3790 GCA_043727635.1 Bdellovibrionales bacterium
AAAAGCGATTTAGTGAGGCTTGCGAAGATAGCTTCGTTAGCTTTGCTAATTACAATCTTCAGCTTGATTTATATGTCAGGCGCCCCGATATATTTTGGAATTCTTCATTGTATTGCCTTCGGCTCACTCTTGATCTTGCTTCTTCACAATCTCTCGCCAAACTCGGTGCTCTTGCTTGGCATCTTGTTGGTGGTGGGTGGTATCATCCTCGAATTCATCGAGCCTCTTCCTTTTTCTTGGCTCAACTGGCTTGGCTTTCGATCAAGCCCTTCACCTCTGGTGTCTGACTATTATCCTGTCATGCCGTTTGCCGGAATTATGCTCCTGGGCTACGGCTTCCAAGATAAACTTCGCGATGTGTTTCTTTCTCGCGCTAACTGGCAACTGCCACTGCCGTTTTTAGAGTTTCTTGGTAGAAACTCGCTGGTCATCTACTTAATCCATCAGCCGTTGCTAGCCACCGCGGTAAAACTAATTTCGTAGTAACTAAGAAAAAATCTTTCGTATGAAGTGTGTTACTCTGCTCGCGTGCAGCGTATTCAAAGAATTTGAGGTCCTAATGAAGTTTCTGGCTTTGATGTTTCCAATTTTATTTGTACTCCTTAACCCATCGTCTGGGTTTGCAAAAACTGTTCGCTATGAGCTTACGGTTAGAAACCAAAAAGTAAATTTAAGCGGAAAAAAGGAAGTCGACTTTGCGCTTACCGTGAATGGCGGCATCCCAGCTCCGACTTTAGAGTTCACTGAAGGCGATGACGCTGAGATTTTAGTGAAGAACGAAATCCCAAAAGAAGAAGTATCGATTCACTGGCACGGAATTTTGCTCCCACCTGAAGAAGATGGCGTAGCCTATGTAAACACTCCGCCTATTCACGCGGGTACTTCGCGATTGTTTAAATTTAAAATCCGCCAAAATGGTACGTACTGGTATCACTCGCACACTGCGCTTCAAGAGCAGAAGGGTGTGTACGGTGCATTCATCATACATCCGAAGAAAAAAGCATTTGCGTACGACAAAGACGCAGTTTTAGTTTTAAGCGACTGGTCTGATGAGAACGCAGATAAAATTATTAGCAACCTCCGTAAAGACGGCGATTTCTATCTCTATAAAAAAGATTCGATGCGCTCATACATAGGCGCGGTAAAAGCAAAAGGTCTTAAGAATCATTTGTCTAACGAGTGGAGTCGCATGGGCGGCATGGATCTATCAGACGTAGGCTATGATGCGTTTTTGATAAACGGTAAACGAGACTCGCAACTTTTGACAGCTCATCCCGGTGAAAAAATTCGGTTACGAATCATCAACGCCGGTGCCTCTAGCTACTTCTATGTTTCAATGGGAATTCCTATGACAGTCGTCGCTGCCGACGGCGTCGACATAGAGCCAATACAAGCTAAAGAAATTTTAATGGGAATGGCTGAGACCTACGATGTCTTGTTCACCGTTCCTGAGCACAAAAATTATGAGATCCGCGCAACAGTTCAAGATGTAACTGGTTTTGGATCTACTTGGATCGGTATGGGTGAGAAAGTGCCGGCTCCCAACAAGGCCCTTCCAGATATGTATGCGACGATGGATCATTCAAGCATGGCCGGCATGGACCACTCAAATATGAGTGGGATGGATCACAGCAAGATGGCGCCGGTAGCTGATCACTCGGCGCATGCTGGGCACAAGATGCCCGAGATGGATCATTCGAAGATGGAAGGAATGGACCATTCTAAGATGGCTAACAAGAGTGCCGGCGCGATTGACTGGAGCACGCAATCAGATGCGATGCTCAGACAAAATCAAACAGCACGAGATTTAAACGTAAAGTCGGCTCCAGTCGAAACACTCACTGTCGATGCGCTTACAGCACTTCAGCCAACAACACTCCCAAAAGATGCTAAAGTTCACGACGTGAAACTTGTTCTCGGTGGCGACATGGAGAGATACGTTTGGCACATCAACGGTAAAACCATTCAGCAAGATCGACTGCTAAAGATTAACAAAGGTGAAATCGTTCGATTTACTTTTCAGAACGACACGATGATGCATCACCCGATGCACTTTCACGGTCATTTCTTCCGAGTCATAAATGATAAAGGTGAGAAGTCACCGTTGAAACATACGGTTGATGTGCCTCCACACATGTCTCGCACAATCGAGTTTTTCTCGAACGAGCCGGGCCAATGGATGCTTCACTGTCACAACCTCTATCACATGAAAACGGGCATGGCGCGAGTAGTGCGATACAACGACTTCAAGCTTACGCCTGATATGGAAAAGCACGACAAACATGACCCGCACTTACACGAACACCTTTACAAGTACTCTTCACTTGAAGCGTCGAGTAACCACGCGCGCGGGAAGTTTAAGTTAATGCGCACTTGGGATGAGTTAGACCTTGAGATCGAATCAGCAGATGTCGAAGGAAAGAACTTTTCTTTCAAGCAGCCTTGGGAAACAGAGGGAACCGTTCTCTACCGAAGATGGTTTACAAACTTCTTCAACGTTCAAGGTGGCGTAGATTATTACGACGAAGAATTCTTCGGCGTTTTGGGCGTAGGTTACATTTTGCCGATGCTGATCGAAACTGGTGTTTATGTGAATCACGAAGGAAGATTCCGTTTTGATTTAGAAAAACGCTTCCAGTGGACAAAGAACGTGTTCTCAGATGCTGAACTCACGTGGCGACCTGATTGGGGTGGCGAGCGCGACTTTGAATACGAAGTTTCGTTAATGTACGGACCGAGCTGGTACTGGGCTGCGGGTTTAATGGCAACTGAGAAGAGCGTAGGAGTTGGCGCTCAAGTTCAATTCTAGCACCACGGGAGATCTGATGTTTGTCATATTAGTGTTAGCGCTTGCATTTAGTAGCGCTGCCAATGCTCACACAGATAAGCCCCACGTATCGATTCACTCGGCGCCAAGCATGCCTGTAGTAAAGGCTACTCCGTCGACGCAAATGCTCACCGAGATCAATGCGGTTTATCTGCAATCGGTAAAAGCGATCTTCAAACAAAGTTGTTTCAACTGTCATAGCTCGCAAACAGGTTACCCGTGGTATGCAAAACTTCCGGGCGCAAAGCAATTAATCGAAAGCGATATTCGCGAATCAAAAGAGCATCTCGATATCACAAATGACTTTCCATTCGGTGGTCACGGCGATGGGCCCGCCGATGATCTGCAAGCGATTCGCGACGCAGTTGTAAATTCTGATATGCCACCTTGGCGCTATTGGATGATGCACCCATCGAGCCGATTGAACGACACAGAAAAGAAAGCTGTGACAGATTGGATCGATCAGAGTCTAAAGAAGTTAAAAAATGCCTCGCCTTCCGACTGATCGCAAAAAGTTCACGTTTTCTCCACTCGGTTAAATTTATCCTCCAGCGCTAAGATAAAGGCGGGAGGAAACATGCCGAAATTAATTAGTTTCTCTTTGATAGCTTTAGCATTCAGCTCTATAGCCGCTTGTGGCGGTGATTCTTCGAACGACACAGGGTCAAACAACGGAGCCGATACTCCGCCGACAGCTTCTTCAATTAACTGGAGTGAAGTGGCGCACGAATACTACACCGACATGGTAAGCCCAGAAACTTGCGACATGCCGTTTAAATTTAAAGTTCGTCAAGACGGCTCGTACACCGCTGGTCCTTGTACAACTGGCGGCGCGGACACCAAAGTTGGCCAGATCACAAATAGCGAATTCGATGAATTAAATGAGCTTGCCAGCGATGCTGCAAAATCAAGTCTCTCGCAAAATAAATGTTCGCAGGGCGAGGCATTCGTCGGAAGCCTCAC
>JAYSYM010000484.1:0-3784 GCA_043727635.1 Bdellovibrionales bacterium
CCCAGCTTGAGCTACGACGAATGAAGAGTTTTGTTTAAGAACAATGCCCACGTGAGTCCATCGAGACTTGGTTAGAAGTTTAAGCGTCTGATCGGTCTCCTGAAAAATAATATCGCCCTCTTTCAGCTCAAGTGCATGCGCCGAAAGAGTAAGGATGAGCGTGATTAAGAAGACGAACTTTTGTTTGAACATTCTTTTAAATTAACAGAGGGGAAGGTATCTGTAGAGTGCGTCCAGAGTCGCTTGAAAAGGATATCTGAACGGCTAAAAGCTTGTCAGTTCTTCTATATTCGCGCTCGGATCTGTGGCTCGAAGAGTTCTTTGGAAAAACACGCTAATCCCTTAGATTTATTGACCTTCTGAGACTCAAACCCTATAAATAGACCTTCGCAAAATTTCTCGCAGGAACCGCCAGCCATGGCGACCAAGTTGGGTGTTTGCGATTAACACTTATCAGCCCCCTGAAACTCACGGGTGGCGGAGGATTACTAATGGCATTGTTCGGTTACCAAAAAGAACAGATCATCAAAAAGTTTCAGCGCGCGAACATGGACACTGGCAGCACTGAAGTTCAAGTTGCTCTTCTCACTTATAATATTCGTCAGTTAACAGATCATTTTAAAGCTCACAAAAAAGACGTTCACAGCCGTCTTGGACTTGTGAAAATGGTGAGCCGGCGCAAACGCCTTCTCAACTATCTTCGCAACACAAACCCAGATGCGTACACGAAACTCATCGGCGACCTCGAGCTACGTAAGTAACCAAAATTTAGAATCAATCAGAAGCGGACGGCAAGTCCGCTTCTTTCGTTTTAGATCACAACAAAATTGAAGGGCTACTGCATGGGCCCATTGAGCATGCAAGCAACCGCTTAGACAAAGTTCTGAGCACACCAGGAGATAGAATGAAGCAATCAGTGAATGTAGTGTTGGGCGGAAAAACCATCACTCTCGAGACGGGCCGAATGGCAAAACAAGCTGACGGATCTGTACTCGTCACATGCGGAAACAACGTGGTTCTAGTAACGGTTGTTTCGTCGACAAAAGAATCCACAATGGATTTCTTCCCATTAACAGTTGAGTTCGTAGAAAAGTTCTACGCGACTGGAAAAATTCCGGGCGGCTACTTCAAGCGCGAAGGTAAGCCGACAACAAACGCTACTCTCACAGCTCGTCAGATCGATCGACCAATTCGTCCGATGTTCCCAGAGGGATATCGCCACGACACCCAAGTTGTAGCTAGCGTGTTGAGCTACGATCACACTTTCCCGTTAGAAGTAATGGCTTCAATGGGGGCTTCTGCAGCTCTCCACATCAGCACAATTCCATTTAATGGCCCAACGGCAACAGCTCAAGTAGCTCGCCTTGGTGGCAAGTGGATCATTAACCCTTCACCAAACGATCTTGAAAAATCAGACGTTGATTTGACTGTTGCGGGTACTCGCAATGGTATCTTGATGGTGGAAGGTGAATTGAAGTTCATCACTGAAGCTGATGCACTCGCTGCAATCAAATTCGGTCACGAACAACTAAAAGCAGTGTTCGATGCTCAAGATGAACTTCGAAAATTAACTGGCAACAAAGCAAAACGATCTTTCAAGGCCTTCAAAGTTGACGAAGCTGTTCGTAAGGAAATGGAAGCTTTCCTCTTCCCTAAAATCAAAGCTTCTCAAAGCATGCAAATTAAACAAGATCGCTACGGCGCTGTTGATGCTGCAAAAAAAGAAGCGATGGCAAAGTTCGTTGAAACTGCAACACCTGACGTAAAAGATCTTCGCAAGAAGGAACTTGGCGTTGTTGTTGAAGACTTGAAATACAAAGTTGCTCGCGAAATGATTTTGAACGACAAAGTTCGTATCGATGGTCGCGACACTAAAACAGTTCGTCCAATCGCTTGCGAAGTTGGAATTCTTCCGCGCGCTCACGGGTCGGGACTATTCACTCGCGGTGAGACTCAAGTTTTATCAACAGTGACTCTCGGTACTGGTGACGATGAGCAAATGATCGACGCTCTTGAAGGTACTTTGAAGCGTAAGTTCTTGCTTCATTACAACTTCCCTCCGTATTCAGTAGGTGAGACAGGTCGTATGGGCGGACAAAGCCGACGCGAACTTGGTCACGGTAACCTTGCTGAACGCGCAATTAAGCCAATTCTTCCAGACTTCGAAAAGTTCCCATACACAATGCGTATCGTGGGTGAAGTTCTTGAGTCGAACGGCTCTTCTTCAATGGGAACAGTTTGCTCAGGTATTTTAGCTCTTCTTGATGCCGGCGTTCCTATCAAAGGAAACGTTGCAGGTATCGCGATGGGTTTGATCACAGACGGCGAAAAGTATGCAGTACTCACTGACATCTTAGGTGACGAAGATCACTTGGGTGACATGGATTTCAAAGTAGCTGGAACACGCGAAGGTATCACTTCAGTTCAAATGGATATTAAAATCGACTCAATTTCTTTCAAAGTTATGGAAGAAGCTTTAGCGCAGGCTAAAGAAGGTCGCTTGCATATCTTAGGCGAAATGGAAAAAGTCATGCGCACAGCGCGTGGCGAGATCTCTCAATTCGCTCCACGCATTGAGACTCTCAAAATTAAGCCTGAGAAAGTTCGCGAAGTTATCGGAGCTGGCGGAAAAGTCATTAAAAGCATCATCGAGCAAACTGGCGTTAAGATCGACATTGAAGATGATGGAACGATCCACATCGCGAGTGCTGATCCATTAATGGCTAAAAAAGCTATCGAGATCATCAACGGCATTATCGCTGAAGCTGAAATGGGCAAGACCTACAAAGGCCGCGTAGTTCGCATCATGGACTTCGGAGCATTCGTAGAAGTTCTTCCGAACTGCCAAGGCTTACTGCACATTTCAGAAATCTCTCACGATCGCATTCGCAACGTGACTGACGTATTGAAAGAGGGCGACGAGATTGATGTAAAAGTAGTTGAAGTCGACCGCGCAGGCCGAATTAAACTTTCTCGCAAAGCGCTCTTACAGCCAACGCCACAGTAGTTGCAGTGGCTCTTAGAAAATCTAAGTATAAAAAATCGGTTTTAAGTAACGGAGTTCGGGTGGTCACAGAAGACCACCCCGATTCTCGTGGTGTTTCTTGTGGTTTCTGGATTGAAACCGGCACTCGTAATGAATCAGAAAAAGTTCAGGGAATCTCACACTTCGTTGAGCACTTAGTTTTTAAGAAAACTAAGAACCGCACAGCTTATGAGATCGCTCGCGACATGGAAGCTGTCGGGGGAGACCTCAACGCTTTCACTTCTCGTGAGTCGACCTGTTTTCACACTCATTCATTGAAAGAGCATCTCGACTTATCAGTCGATGTCCTTTCGGACTTAGTTGGTCGCGCCGAATTTGATGCGCTAGATTTTGAAAAAGAAAAATCAGTCGTAATGCAAGAGATCCACATGTCTGCGGATCAGATTGAAGATGCAATTTTCGACATCTATTTTCAAAAAGCTTATGATGGCAGTCCGCTAGGATGGCCAATTTTAGGAACTGAGAAGTCAGTGACTGCGATGAAGCGGGCTGATGTGATCGATTACTATAAAACGAAATACACCCCTGAAAAGTTGATTGTGTCTGTTGCCGGAAGAGTGAACCACGACAAACTTCTTGATGTTCTCGAGAAGAAGCTGACGTTTGCTAAGGACTCAGGGGCAAAGAAGTTTGCTAAAGCAAAAGCGCCTCCGGCGAAAGCAAAGGCAGCATCCGCTAAAGCGGCTGCGGATTACATCGAGCCCAAAGAATTTAACGACATCATTAAGAAACCATCTG
>JAYSYM010000485.1:0-3782 GCA_043727635.1 Bdellovibrionales bacterium
TGACCGGACAACTCGATACCGATGCCGACTTAGTTACGCTCACCGGTCACACAGAATCGGCGCGGGGAAAAATCGTCATTGTTACCGGAGTTGTTGCCGATCAAAACTGCGTACCCGTTAGTGGGGCCTTAGTTGAAATCTGGCAGGCCTGCGAGTCAGGCCGCTACAATCATCCGTCTGATCCAAACACCGCGCAGCTTGATCCCAACTTTCAGTACTGGGGAAAAGCAGTAACCAATGCGCAAGGTGAATATCGGTTTCGTACGATTGTTCCTGGAGCTTACCCCGCCAGCGGCGACTGGGTAAGACCACCACACATTCATTATAAAGTTAGTTGCAAAGGTTACCGCGAACTCATCACGCAAATGTACTTCGCTGATGAAGCGCTCAACGACGGCGATTTGATTTTGCAAGACCTCACGCCCGAAGAGCAGAAAGAAGTTGTAGTTTATTTCACTGACAATTTCGGCGCTCATCCGCACCCCATCGGCCACTTCAATATAAAGATTCAAAAGATCGAAAAAAAAATTAAGGAGCTGTTATGAAATTAACTGCTGTCATTTTCGTTTCGTTGATTTCAATCTTTGCTGAAGCAAATGATTGCAATCCAACTTGGTATGGCTGCGACTCGAACCAGCCTAGAAATGAGTCAACAATTCTTCTAAGCTGCTCAGGAATCACCGCTGATAACAAAGCGGCGATCCAATTGATCGTAACAAAGTCGCGTGAGAAAGGTCTGCGCGCAAAAATACAGTCTACGACGCGAGAATCTGAAACAATCCTTCTGAATGACGAAGGAGGCGGGATTTTACGACCAGTCGATCAGAGCAAAGTGTTCAGCATCTCAATCGGAAGCGGCCAAAATCACGATCGTGCCATGGTGATGTGGCAAGCGAGAGTGCTCGACCAACAATTTAATTATATTTTGATGAGCTGCGCGGTAGGAACCAACATTAAGGGGAAGTTATGAAATTCGCAATCGGTCTTCTGAGTGTTATCGTCTCAACTAGCGCTTACGCTGCAAACCTTGAGAACGAACCAACTATTTTTCTGAGCTGCTCGGGAATTACTTATGACAACAAACATGCTCTTCAACTTAATGTAACCCAACTTTCAAAAAACAGATTACGTGCAGACGTCCGCGCAACAAACGGCGAAAGGATCTCGATTGCGATGAAACACGGTTTCGGGATGTTGGTTCCGGTCGACTCTAACCAAAACTTCACTATTTTCCTACAAAATACCAATTCGGAAAATGAAGTGTTGCTCAGGTGGCCGTCTGAAGTACTTCGAATGCAGTACTCACATCAACCGATGACTTGTGCACTACCCGAAAAGGAGAACTCGTGAAAAAGCTTATAGGATTATTGTCTCTACTAGTGTCAATCTCAGCATCTGCAGATCTTCCCGAAGTTAATCGAAAGATCATTGCGAGCTGCACTGGCATAACCAATCGAAATGAAAACGCAGTTCACGTCACGCTTATCGATAGGTTCGATCAGAATCTTGAAGCTGAAATTAGCTCCACAAACGGCGAAGCAGCAGTTACACAACTTAGATTGGCAGAAAATGGCAACTATGGGACTACTGACGGTTCCATTTGGCTCTTACCCAATCAAAAAGGTGATTTCAAAAAAGGAGGCGTGTTGAAATGGAACTCAGAAACGCTGGCGCGGCAGTTTATGCTTCTTCAGATGACCTGTGCGGTGCCGCAAATCTAAATCGCCGCACCGAGAGTGGCTCATTTCATCGATAAGCGAGGCAGATGCCCGATTTCTGCCTCGTAGCCCATTTTTTTAATGCCTCTATCGCCGTTTCAAGCTTATAAATCTTGGCAGTGCAAAATACAGAAAATCCACGCGATTACATTCACTTAAGCATTAATGGCCAGCTTCACAAGGTCAGCGGTAAATATGCGTTTTTGCCGTTAAGTGATTTACTCCGATATGAGCTCAGGCTCACAGGTACGAAAATAGTTTGTGCTGAAGGAGATTGCGGCGCTTGCACGATCATGTTGCAGCGACCAAATCAAACTGATCAAACTTTCCAGTCGCTCAACTCATGCATTAGTACTGCGTTCTTGCTTGATGGTTGCCAGATTGTAACTGTCGAAGGTCTTTCGGAGAAAAACAAGCTAACCGAAGTTCAAGATGCGATGGTGCGAAATTTTGGTGGCCAATGCGGATTTTGTACACCTGGTTTTGTGATGTCGATCACCAACATGTATGAACATAAGAAAAATCCGACAGAACAAAATGTAAAAAATTATCTGACTGGGAATTTGTGCCGATGCACCGGCTATACGCCGATCATTCAAGCAGCGCTCGACGTCGATGCTAAAAAATTGACCCCTGTTTGTAAAAAGCACGACTTCAAAAAGTTGTTTAGTGAGATTGCGGCTGATCTTCAGCGTCCAATTAAAATGACTTACGAAAATTTCGAGTTTTTCGCACCCACCACACTCAATGCTGCAACCGAATATAAAAAACAAAATCCCCAGGCTCGATTGTTTTCAGGCGCAACTGATATTGGTGTGCAAATTAATAAAGGGAAAATTCCCGGTCAAAAATTAATGAGCCTCCATCTTATCAGAGAGCTTTACGAACTAGCTCAAGATGGCGAGTGGATTAAGGTTGGAGCGCGAGTAAGTCTCTCTGACCTTCACAAGTTCACCGCCGACAAAGCACCAGAGTTTTCTAAGTTCCTACATATCTTCGCATCGCCGCAAATCAAGAGTGCCGCAACTTTAATTGGAAACCTCGCTAACGGTTCGCCAATTGCCGACACTACCCCTTACCTACTTACAGCTGATGCCAACGTATATTTAATAAGTACGGCAGGTGCACGAAAGGTTGCGCTCGTTGATTTTATCAAGGGCTATAAGTCTTTCGATATGCGTGAAGACGAATTTATCAGTCACATCGAGTTTAAAGCTTTACCGAATCAAAAAATTGCGATTTACAAAGTTTCTCAACGTCGCGATCTTGACATTTCGTGCGTCAATTCAAGTTTTGCATTTCGCCTCGAAAAAAATAAAATTGCCGAAGCGAGAATCGCTCTTGGTGGCGTAGGGCCGAAAGCCCTACGCTTAACCGCCGTCGAAAGTGCTCTTAAAGGTCAGATCGTCGATCAAAAAATGATTGAGATGACTCGTTCACTTATCGAACAAAACATTGCGCCTATTTCTGACGTGCGCGGCTCAGCTGAGTTTCGCAAACAACTTTGCCAGGACTTATTTTCGCGATTTGCTAAGGAGTACTTAAACTCATGAGCAAATCGGCAATCCATGATTCAGCTGAAAGTTATGTCTTAGGTGAAGCTGAATATATCGATGATCGCCCATTGGTTCAGGGCGAAGTCTTCATTGATGTTGTCTACAGCTCTGTTGCGAGCGGGAAAATTGTTTCAATCGATTCTAGCGCCTCATTAGCACTGAAAGGCGTTCTTGCTGTCTTTACAGCTAAAGATCTTCATCACAACTTATGGGGAAGTATTTTCCACGACCAACCGTTCATAGCCGGTGAGCGCGTTGAATATGTTGGTGAACCAGTAGCAGTTGTTGTGACGACTAGTAAAGAATTGCTTAAGGAAGCTAAGGCAAAAGTAAAAGTCACCATCATTTCCGATACTCCGGTCTTCACAATCGACGAAGCTATCGCACAAAAGAAGTTTATCGGTCCGTCACGCACAATTCTTCGCGGTGAGGTTGATTCGGCGCTGGCTAAAGCTGAGCATCGGCTGAGCGGCTTTGTAGAAATGGCCGGACAAGATCACTTCTATCT
>JAYSYM010000486.1:0-3770 GCA_043727635.1 Bdellovibrionales bacterium
TCTTTCAGCTCATTACGATGAAATACCTTGATCCTTCTTCTGAAAAAGCTCGCAACCACATTATGGCTATGGAAGAAGGTCTTCGCGCAAAAGGTGGATTGTTCTTCCGCTATCGACATACCGATGACTTTGGTGAGCCGGAAGTTGCATTCTTAGTCTGCGGGTTTTGGTATGTGCGGGCTCTGGCCGCAGTCGGTCGGGTGCAAGATGCGATCGAAGCTTTCGAGCAATTATTGAGCTATTCGAATCATGTCGGACTTTTGTCAGAGGACGTCGATCACAAAAACGGCAGCCAGTGGGGGAACTGTCCTCAAACCTATAGCCATGTGGGTGTGATTAACGCGGCATTCGACATCTGGAGACGGTTGGACCGACCTGATTTCCTGTAAAAAACCTGACAGTTGCCGTACTGCATCTGAATTAATATCGGCTACGCTATGAATGTGACTACCGATAATACAGAAGAAAATGAGCCGCGGAAGGGACGAGCGAAGAAAGTTCGCAAAAAGTCCGGAACGCGAAAATTAGGTGCGCGCAAGCGCGCGAAGCCAGAGGATTTGATTCAAGAAGAATCGCCGCTGGAATTTTTCAATCGTGATATTGAATGGCTGGAATTTAACGTTCGAGTTTTGAACGAAGCGCTTGATACGCGAACTCCCTTGTTGGAGAGAGTTCGATTCTTATCGATCTGTAATTCGAATCTCGATGAGTTTTTCATGAAGCGGGTGTTTGCACTAAAACATCGAGTGGCTTCAGGAATCATGAAGCAGTCGGGTGGGCTCACGCCGATTCAGCAGCTAGCCGCTATTCGTGCAAAAATTCAACCGATGTTGAAAGACGAGGCTGTCTGCTATCAGACAGTGTTAAAGCCCGAGCTTGCTAAGAACGGAATTCACGTCCTCAATTGGGCTGACCTTTCTGAAAAAGAAAAGAGTTTCGCTACTCATTATTTCAAAGCGAATATTTTTCCAGTTCTTACACCACTTGCGGTTGATCCCGGTCTTCCATTCCCATTCATTTCAAATTTATCAACTTCTCTCGGGATCACGCTGAAGCACCCTGATCAGCCAGGCGAGCAGCTCTTTGCACGGATCAAAGTTCCAAAAATTTTCCCGCAATTCTTTCAAGTTCGATCGGATGAATCGAAAGCCGATGAGTATCGATTCGTAAGTTTGACTGATGTGATTGAGAACAACTTGCAGAATCTTTTTCCAAATATGGAAATTCGCAACATCATGGCATTTAGGGTCACGCGTAATGCTGACATCGAACATGATGAAGATGATGCGGATGATTTGTTAGAGATGGTCGCCGAAGAACTCAAGCAACGTAAGTTCGGGGAAGTTGTTCGTTTGGAGCATGGGCCTAATCCTGATCCGTGGATGCTTCAATTTTTGATGTCTGAGCTTGAGCTGACCGAAGCAGAGGTTTTCGAAAACGCAGGTCTGTTGGACTACGCTGATTTGCGACCGATCGCCGACCTAAACATCAAATCACTTCACTACGAGCCGTGGCAGCCGACAGTCCCGACATCACTGCAAGAAGAAGGCATTAATCTATTTAGTTTGATTCGCACTCAAGAGCTCTTAGTGCATCACCCTTACGAGAGCTTCAGCGCAACTGTTGAGAAGTTCGTTCAAAGTGCGGCTGATGATCCAAAAGTTCTTGCGATCAAAATGACTCTTTATCGTACGGGTGATGACAGTCCGTTTATTCCCTCACTGATTCGTGCAGCCGAGGCTGGCAAGCAAGTTGTTGTGTTAATCGAATTGAAAGCTCGGTTCGACGAAGAACGAAATATTTTGTTGGCACAAAAACTTGAAGATGCCGGCGTTCACGTCGTGTACGGCGTTGTCGGTCTTAAAACTCATGCTAAGACCACACTGATTATTCGACAGGAGCCAGACGGGCTGCAGTGTTACGTACACATTGGCACCGGTAACTATCATCGACAGACAGCAAAGCTTTATACAGACGTAGGAATTTTCTCGAACAAGCCCGATGTCGTTGAAGACGTTGTTGAGTTTTTCCACTTCCTCACTGGCCGAAGTTTACAGCGCAACTATCGAAAACTTCTTGTTGCACCAGTCGGAATGCGCGACCGGATTATTCAGATGATTCATCAAGAAACTGAGAATGCAAAGGCAGGTAAGCCTGCTCGCATTGTAGCTAAGTGCAATAGCCTCGAAGAGGCTGCAATTTCGCGAGCACTCTATGATGCGTCCCGAGCTGGAGTAAAAATTGATTTGATCGTGCGTGGATTTTGCACGCTTCGACCTAAAGTTGCGGGGATGAGCGATAATATTCGAGTGATTTCGGTGATTGGTCGCTTTTTAGAGCATTCACGTATCTTGCATTTTGCAAACGGAATGTCGAATCCTGCCGAAGGATTATTTTTTATTGGCTCAGCCGATTTGATGTATCGCAACTTGCACGCGCGAGTTGAAGCGATGCTTTCGGTCGATGAACTTTCTCTCAAAGAACGGCTCTGGGAAATTCTCGATACTCACTTAAAAGATCGACGCCAAGCTTGGGAACTCCAGCCGGATGGAAGTTACGTTCAGTACAAGCCTTCTTCGCCCGATGAAGAAATCGGCAGTCATCAGCGCCTAATGGCCGTTGCTAAGCTTCGCAACACTGTTAATTTCGACGGGCCATAAAAATGAAATTATTGATTGTCCGTCATGCCGTTGCTCTTGAGCGCGACGAATGGAAAAAGATCAGTAAAGATGATCGCGAGCGCCCGCTGACGGAAGAGGGCGCCAAGAAAATGAAGCGCGCGGCGAAGGGATTAAAGCTATCTCTCACCGATGATCCCTCAGTTATAATCTCAAGTCGACTTCTCCGCGCAAAGCAAACAGCAGAACTGTTGCTCGCCGAAATGCCCAGTGCAAATTACGTTGAAACAGAGACTCTCGCCCCGGAACAAGAGCCTGAGGCATTCGTTAACTATCTTCGAAGTTTTGTAACGCCTGATACAGAAATCGTTGCTTGTGTTGGCCATGAGCCCCACTTAAATCAATTGATCTCATGGTTAGTTTGCAAATCGCGAAAGGGCGTTGGTGAACTAAAAAAAGGTGGAGCGTGTCTATTGGAGTTCGATAATGAAATTGGGGCGGGTAAGGCAAAGATGATTTGGTTGCTAACTTCAAAACAGCTTCGAGAGCTGGTTTAGTTGTTGATCTAAGAATCTTCAGCGAGTTTGGTCAGAATTCCTTCACGAAGACCCACATGCGGAATAACTAACATCTCACAGGGAATTTTTCTCATAATTGTATGCACGATCAGTCCTGCCGGCACGATCACATCAGCTCGGTCTGGTCTCAATCGCAGAAACTGCACTCGCTCTTTTAAAGACATCGCAAGTAAGTGATTAATGATGGAATCAAGTTCGAAAACTGTCATTGATGAAACTGAACTTCTGTTGAGTAACATGACTCTCAACTTACCGAGAGTTTCAAAGTTCCCACCAGTACCGATGCAAAAATCAATTGGTTCACCCTTAGTGGTTCGCTCTACAAACTCGTGTAGATCTCCCATTGATCGCTGGAGAAGGTAGCGCAATGATTTCTCCTGAAGGCGACGTTCGGTGAGAATCTGAAGAAGCCGAACGGTGCCGAGCTTGAATGACTTCATCGCTTTTAGTTTTCCGTCGACGGAGATCGTGATCTCAACACTCCCGCCACCGATATCAATCAAGACTGCGTTGCGATTTTCTAAACTTACTTTTCCCTTAACAGCTGAGTGAATGAGTTTTGCTTCCTGCAGAC
>JAYSYM010000487.1:0-3758 GCA_043727635.1 Bdellovibrionales bacterium
CGAACGGAGGCAATCACCTACATCTGCAAATCAAACTGACGAACAGACACACTTACTGCAAATTCATCAGAGCGACAACATCGGCGATAGCGATGAAGGTTGGCGGAGTAAACCGTTGGACAAAGCACCTGACGAAAGGGATTGCAGGTAATGTCACTTCTGCTGCCCGGTTCTGGGATCGTCGACCATTCTCTCGCGTGGTTGAGAGCTTCAAAGAGTATTTAAATTTGAAAGATTACATTCGAATTAATGAGCTCGAAGGATTCGGCTACTGCAGAAAAGGTGCTCGTTTCGAAGTAGCAATGGAAACTCTCGGCCGCTTCAGTCCAAGCTAAACGCCCCAACTGAGAGAAAGACTAATCCGCCTTTTGCGCTGCGGATATCCAGCTGTCCTCGCCTCGTTTGGCGCTAGCTAAATCATAAAACAATAAACGTGTTGGTGTGATTCCCTCAGCTTCGAGTTCAATTCCATCAGTTGTTGTAAAGCCTGCGATCGGAACCGAAAGAGAATACCCTCCGAAACCAAGTTGGCTAAGTTCAAACCACCGAGCCACAACTACTTCACCCGCTGTTGGGACTCCCCAAACTTGAGAGCTAGGCCTGCCACTCATTGCGTACGCAAAAATTTCGCCAGTCGATGCTGTGTCGACATCAACCAAAACCGTAACCTTTGCCTTTGTGCAACCGTAGCCTTCGAAAGCTTTAAGCAAGAGGCTTGATTCGGATTCTATTTGGTCAATTTGAATTCGAGATTCCAAATCGTCAGGCAGGCTACTTTTAACCTCAGAGGCGTTTTTCCCGTCTTTGATCTTTGCCGAAATTATTCCGACCGAAGTTGGCTTACAAAGAAATGGAGAAAGTGCTCGCAACATCGCAACAAAATTTCCGCCGGCATTTTCTCGCAAATCGATAATCAAGTTTGGAGTCGAAACAAACTCTTTTGCTGTTTCAATCCATTTTGTCTTTTCAAAATATTGCGGTAGGAAACTTTGAATCTTCAGAAGCCCCGTTGACGCCGAAAGTTTTACGAACGTTGGACTCAAATCTTCGGCTAGTTCACGAGCCAGCAGTACAACTTCTAGCTCCTCATAGTCGGAGCTAGTACCATCGTTCACCGACGCCCCGCCCGCGCTTGACGCCTTGCTAGTACTAGATGCGGCGATAGCTGCGCCCGAACTTCGCTTAAGCCTGCGAATTTCGAATTTCCCGGAGCGAAGACGAGTGTCATATGCCGAGCGGACCGGCTCTTCATTTATCTTTATAATCTCGTCCCCGATTTGGATCTCAAATTCAGAAGCCGAGCTTCCGGGAACAATTGCGTAAATTAAAAATGCTCCGTCGACCGAGCGAACTCGCAGACCATTGTCGATAGCTTTGTTATCCCACATCTCTTCAGACTTCTCAGGCGAGTAGATACTCAGGTGAGAAATTCCAACCTGATTGAGTTCTGAATTTAAAAGCTTAATTGCATCAGCTTTCGATGCGCCGAACGAAACGTCTTGAGCAATTTCTCGACAAGACTTTCGCCACTGATCAAGCTCAGCACTCTTTTTATAGTAAGCTTCGTGAATGATGTCGCAGGTCCAGCGCACGCTGTTCTGCAAATTGGCTTGGAACGCCCACGCCGACGCAAGAACCACGATTCCAATTAAAGCTAGTGTCGCCGCAACGATGTTTTTCATATTTAAAAGGTAGGCCGTTGCTTTTCTCAACGCAACCGCGAAAAAAAAGAGGCTGGTAAACCAGCCTCTTCGACGTTTTTAATTTGAAATTTCCTTTCGGAAATTATGCAGCTTTTTTCTTTCGAGCAGCTGAAGGATCGATGTTGTACTGCTTTACTTTGCGGTAAAGAGTTGCGCGGCCGATTCCTAATGCCTTCGCAGCTTCTGTGAGGTTACCTTTGAAAGCCGCAATTGCGTTTTCAATAGCTACGCTCTCAAGTTGATTGATCGTTGCAACACCACGCTTTTCAACGCCACCGTTGAAAGTGCCTGGGAATTGCAATACTTTTGCTCCACCTTCAACACCATGGCCACTTACTAGTGCCGGGGTTTCAGATTTTGCGTTTAGAGTTTCCCATTGCTCTGGCGTAACTACTTGGCATGTGAAGCCGTTTTGTCCGCAGAACGATTGGGTCTTTGCGATTACCGATTGATCATCACTAACCACAATTACAGAAGAACGTACCATATTAAGACCTCCAGAAGAGTTGTCGCAGTCGTTGTGTATCCCTCATATAATCCAATGAAGGCGTCATGCGACTCACAATAAACCTATCGGTGCGTCACTCTGAGATCATGAGGCAATAATTTCCTCATTTTGAGATTTCTGGTCTAAGTACCTGAGACACTTACCGTTCTCAAAATGAGACAAATGAACCAGGATGGTTTATTTGCGCGTAGCCCGAAGGGTTTCGTTCAGGATGAATGAAACACACCCACGAAATTCAACTTTTCTTTTATGTTGAAATTCGTGGGCTCTATTTAAAGACAAGATTAGTTAAGTAGTTACTCTATTATATGGAGAGTTAACCGACTTGCGCGGGGTTATAGAAGATCCATCCTAAGAACGCCGCGATCACTAGACCTACGACTGTGTACAAAAGGATTCGGCCTGGAGTCCAAGCACTACCTAACTTTGGATGATAATCACTTTTATTGCTCATCGTTGTCTCCCCGCCGACTTCGCGGCGAGACACAACTTAGCTAACAGTGAGAACCAAAGCCTCAAGATTTTTACACACTTGAGGCTCAAACGGTTTAAATGTAGCTACTTCTTTTCAATGCAGCGCTTCTGCAAAAGGAACCGGGTACCTTTTATTAACCCAGATTACTTCTTTGTGATAGTTGCCCCGTAAGTAGGCTTCGCTACTTGCGACTGCTCGTCTTTATCTAAGCCGCCAACAACGTAACGGTTGTGTGGGAAGAGTGCGACAAGCTTTTCTGAACCAGCACCTTTTGTTAACTCCACTGATTCCGAGCTACCAGCTGCAACCGAAATCTTTTCTGGCATATCAACAAAACCCTGCCCGTCTTTCGCAACACTGAGTGAGTACCACTTATTGTTTAAGTAATCGTCGTACTCGATCGCTGAAATCTCTTGGTAGCTCGCAGCAACTTGTACTGAAAGTTCGCCACTTGCAGTGCGCGCTAACAAAGCCACTGGAGCCTCAACGATTGCAATAGTTGAATGATCAAGAGCTGCGAATGGACTCAGTCCAAGCACGGCTTCAACGTAATTCTCTTCAACTTTCTTTCCTGCCGCTGTGTCGACTTCGAACTGGCGACGAAGCGCGCGGGTCCTAGGTGCATCGAGGAGAATGCTCGCGTAAGTTTTCGCGCCGAGACCTTTTAAGTGATCTTGCTTAGTTCCAACTAATTCTTGATCGGCAACACCGTCACCATCTGCATCGATCAACACTGAAACTTCGCAGTTGTCCCAAGTTGTCATCGGTTCGTAAAGCTTCGCAGCTACTTGCAGAATTTCGACACCTTCGCGCTTGATCACACGATAGCTCACTTCGCCTAAGTCACAAGACTTCGAGCGCGAAACATCGTGAGATGGATCTTTCTTGCGAGCGTCAGTTGCGAGCATGTTAAAGAGGTAAGCGTCACCACTGTTCACTCCGCGATTAGACAAGTTCGCAGTGACTACCGCACCAACACTGTCTTTTGCTGAAGTAGAAGAAACTTTTAGTGAATCTACTTTCACCTGCGCTACTCGATTAACAACCGCTAGCACCGGAAGACGAAGTACTT
>JAYSYM010000488.1:0-3752 GCA_043727635.1 Bdellovibrionales bacterium
AAGAGGTTAAGCCATGGACGGTTTGACGGTCAAAAATTCACAAGCGTTTCTTCAGTCGGGCAAAACGGCTAGCGAATTGCGTTCATCGCAAAACGCCGCAGACGCAATTGGACAGACGCAATCCTCTGGTCAACCCGGTCAGGTTAGCTTCGCTGACATGCTAAAAGATGCAGTCGGCAAAGTGAACACGATGCAAAAAACAGCAGATACAAAAATGGAACAGCTTGCGACAGGACAGACTGACAATATTCAGGATGTCATGGTTTCAACTGAAAAAGCAGATATCGCGATGAGATTGATGGTGAACATCCGTAACAAAGTTATCGATGCGTACCAAGAGATCATGAAGATGCAGGTTTGATGTTCGTGCTTATTAGCACGACAACGTTAACAAAGTGGTTTTTTGCCCGGGGGCACAGTTGAATAGTTTTATTCGTAACATAGTCATTCAGTTCCGCGAGTTCTATAAGAACTTAACGCCGACAAAGCGCGTGTCGATGACCATTGCTACTTTGGTTGTCGCGTTCTCTGGCTTGTTCATGATCTTCATGGTGTCTGGAAAAGAGTATCAGCCGCTTTATACAAATATCGCGACAGATCAGCTTCCAGTCATCATGCAGAAGCTTCAGGCTAAAAATATCGCTTACAAAGTCGAAGATGGTGGCAAAACAATCTTGGTTCCATCGAGCATGGTGGCTTCAACTCAGATGATGATCATGGTGGAGTCTGGTGGATCAAAAATCGGTAACGTTGGTTCAGGTTTAGAACTTTTTGATAAACAAGATTTTGGTCAAACTTCGTATGCTCAAAGAATTAATTATCAGCGCGCCCTTCAAGGTGAGTTGATTCGCGCAATCACAACTCTCGATGCGGTTAAACAAGCCAAAGTTCTTTTGGCGATGCCTCCGAAAAAGACTTTCCTCGAAGAAAGTGCGCCGCCCACTGCTTCAGTAGTTCTTGAATTGCATCCAGGTAAATCGCTTTCAGAAGATCAAGTTAAAGGTATTACTTATTTAATCTCTAGCGCTGTTGAAGGCTTAGAGTCTGAAAAAGTTACTGTTGTTGATTCTCGCGGTAAGGTTCTTTCTCGCCCGCACAATGGCGAATCACTTGTATCAAGTGAGTTAGCTGAAAAGAAACTAAAAGAACAACGCGAACTAGAAGAAAAAATCGAATCGATCTTGGCAAAAGTTGTGGGCCAAGGAAAAGTTATCGCAAAAGTGGACGTTACACTCAACCAACAAGCCATGAACGCTGTGGAAGAGTCTGTGGATCCAGATAAAACGGCGATTCTCTCTCAATCAGGCGAAGATGAGTCACTTGATGGTAGCCGCACTAACCCTACTGGTATTCCGGGTGCTCGCGCAAACCTTCCTGGTGCGCAAGACAACGGACAAGTTGGCTTTAATCAAAACGTTAAAAAAGAACTCAAGCAGACAAACTACGTTGTTCCAAAGACAATTCGTAATATTAAAGAAGCTGCCGGCGCTCGCACGAAGCTAAGTGTTGCGGTGTTAGTTGATGGCAATTACGCAGTCTCTACAAACGACCAAGGCGAGCAAACTGAAAAGTACTCAGAGCGTACACCTGCTGAAATGGCAAAGCTTGAGAACATCATTCGCAGCACTGTTGGTTTCGATGAGAGACGCGGTGACTCGTTAAAGCTCGAGAATATTCAATTCCAAAAAGAAGACTTCTCTGAATCTGAAAAGCTTCTCACTACTTTAGAGCGTAAAAAGTTAATGAACGCACTCTTGAAGTGGACTCTTCTCGGTTTAGCATTAACGTTCTTCTTCTTCATCGTACTTCGCCCGTTCATGCGTTGGGTTACGGACAGCTTCCAAGACTCTGTTGAAGATATGCTTCCGCGTACGATCGAAGAGCTTGAAGAGCTACAATCGGTTGATAACTCGCTTCCAGGAATGTCTAGCGCGTTACCAGTTCTCGAAGAAGCTCTGGATCCTGACAAAGCTGAATCTGAATTATTGAAAGAGCGTATTATGTCGTTGATGGAAAAAGATGAAGAGAAGTCAGCTGGTGCCTTTAGCTTGTGGCTCGTAAGGAGAGATCAGTGAGTACTCCAATTCGATTAACAAAAGCTGAGCAGGTAAATTACGATGCACTTCGTGGTTTTGAAAAAGCTGCGATTCTTGTCAACTATCTTGGGCCAGAAGCTGCAAAGAAACTTCTTAAGCATATGGATGACGGCGATATTCGCAAGCTTTTGACAGTTATGCAGAGATTCCGAATCGTCCCGATCGAAGTGACTAAGCGTGTGCTCGAAGAGTTTTATGAATTAGTAAGTGAATCAGAAGACTATATCTTCTCTGACAAAACTGCGAACAAAGACACTATCATCGACGCTGTAGGTGAGGAACGTGCTCGTGGAATTTTAGGTCACTTGAACATCACAACTAACAACGCTCGTACACTCGAGAGTTTAGAAGTTGTTGATGCAAAGTCTTTAGCAAACTTTTTGATCAACGAGCATCCTCAGACTGTATCAGTTATTCTTGCTCACCTTGAGCCAGAGAAGAAGGGTGAGGTTCTTAAACGTTTACCAGAAGCACTTCAAGCTGAAGTAGTTCTCCGTATGGCGAACTTGGATCACGTTGCTCCCGAGCTCATAGCTGAGGTTGACCGAGTTCTTAAAGAAGAACTTGCAAACTTGGGCACTGTTGAACAAGCAGCACTCGGTGGCGTTCAACCAGTTGCTGAAATGCTAAACGTGATGGATAAGAACACTGAAAAAGCGATCATGTCGCGAATAGAAGAAAAAGATCCGATTTTGGCAGAAGAAATTCGCAAGCTCATGTTCGTATTCGAAGACATTATCAAAATCGACGACAAGGGTATTCAGACTCTTCTTAAAGAAGTTCCGAACGACAAACTTCTTTTGGCTCTCAAAACAGCTAACGAAGAGATCAAAACAAAAATCTTCAAGAACCTTTCTCAGCGTGCCGCGTCTCTTCTCAAAGACGATCTTTCAAACATGGGACCTTCTCGTCTTTCAGACGTCGAAGGCGCTCAGCAGGAAGTTGTCAACGTGGCCCGCAGACTCGAGAGCGAAGGCAAGATCCTTATTGCTCGCGGTGGTTCAGAAGACGCATTAGTATAAAAAAGAGGCTTCATGAGTTCAGCAAAGACTGGTGTATTAAATAAAGATGAAGCTGAGAAGGTAGCGATAGTCTACACTCCTCGCAAGTTTCCTCTTACGATTACGCCTAACGCGCAGTCGTTTCACTCTCTGCAGACTGAGCAAAATGGTTCGTCGTTCAAAATCGACAAGATCGTTGCGCGACACACGGGTGTTGAAGAGCTTGAAAGACTTTCGTTAGAGAAGAAGGTTGAAACTGAAGCTCTCGCGAAGCTCAAAGAAGTTCAAGAGTCCGCTTATCAACAGGCCTACGATCTTGGTTTGCAAGAGGGCCGAGCGCAAGCTTACGGAGAACACAACGCCGTTTTAACTGAGCGTCTGAATTCTTTTGAAGCTCTACTCCTCAAAATCGAAAATTTGAAAGCAGAGCTTGTGACTGCCAACGAGACTCACCTAGTGAAACTTGTTTATCACTTGGCAAGTCGGTTAGCGATGGAGGAGATCACTTCTCGCCAAGAGCTTATTGGGGCTGTTATTCGTTCAGCGATTGGCGATGTGCAAGCCGAAGAGCGTATGACACTTAAACTTGCGCCGAGTGATCTTGAGTTTGTTGAAGCGATGAAGAGCAAAGCTAATGGCGAACTTAATGCGTTCA
>JAYSYM010000489.1:0-1104 GCA_043727635.1 Bdellovibrionales bacterium
TGAAAACGGGAATTATCACTCACGATATTTCTGATCGTCAGCGTCAAGACGCTTACCGAGCTGATATCACTTACGCTACGAACAATGAACTCGGTTTCGATTATCTCCGCGACAACATGAAATTTGATTTAAGCGAGTACGTTCAGCGTCCGCTAAACTTTGCGATCGTAGATGAATGTGACTCGATCTTGATCGATGAAGCTCGTACACCGCTGATCATCTCCGGCCCTGCAGAAGACTCGATTGATAAGTACAAAATCATCAATGCAATCATTCCTTCTTTAATAAAAGAAACTCACTTCACGATGGAAGAAAAATCGCGGACGGTTTCTTTGACTGAAGAAGGAAACGCAAAAGCAGAAGAGTTGCTTAAGATTGGCAATTTATATGATCCAGAGCATATCGCACTTCTTCATCACATCTACCAAGGCTTAAAAGCACATTATCTTTACCAGCTCGATGTCGATTACATGATTAAAGACGGCGAAATCATAATCGTCGACGAATTCACCGGCCGGCTGATGGAAGGCCGACGATGGAGCGATGGTCTTCACCAAGCTGTCGAGGCAAAAGAAGGCGTTAAAGTTAGAAACGAAAACCAAACTTTAGCGACGATTACTTTCCAAAATTTCTTCCGTATGTATAACAAGCTCGCTGGTATGACTGGTACTGCTGAGACCGAAGCTGTCGAGATGAGAAAGATTTATAATCTTGATGTGGTTGTGATTCCGACGAATCGCCCAATTAAGCGTTTAGATCAAGACGATGTGGTTTTCAAAAATGCTCCGGCAAAATACCGAGCAATTGTTAGAGACATCGTTGAAAGACAAAAAACTGGCCAACCGGTACTTGTTGGTACAGTGAGCATTGAGCGATCCGAAGTAATTTCGCGAGAGCTTAAGAAGCAAAGTATTCCGCACAACGTTTTGAACGCAAAATATCACGAGCGAGAAGCTGAGATTGTTTCTCAGGCGGGACGCAAGAATGCGGTCACGATCGCTACTAACATGGCCGGCCGTGGTACCGATATCGTACTCGGTGGTAATGCTGAAGCTCTTGCTAAGCATGATCATCCGGATGTTACGAGTGACGAATATAAACAAG
>JAYSYM010000490.1:0-1102 GCA_043727635.1 Bdellovibrionales bacterium
CAGCTTCGATCATCACTCGCATTTCAGCTAACTGGAATTGCACCCCTTGGAAGTCAGAAATTTTCTTACCGAATTGTTCGCGGCCCTTTACGTAGTTGCGAGCCGCTTCGTAAGAACCTTGTGCGATACCCACCATCTGCGCGCCGATACCGATGCGACCTTCGTTTAAAGTCTCGATTGCGATCTTGTAACCCTTGCCGACTTCACCAAGAACATTGGCTTTCGGCACTTCACAATTTTCAAATAATAATTCGCAAGTTGAAGAAGCTCTGATGCCGAGTTTGTCTTCTTTTTTACCGACAGTGAAGCCTTTGAAATCACGCTCAACTAAGAATGCTGTGATTCCCTTGTACCCTGCTAACGGATTCACGTTAGCAAATACGACGAAGAGATTCGCTTCGTTCGCGTTAGTGATCCAGAGTTTATTGCCGTTGAGAATATACTTATCGCCTTTTTCTTCGGCGCGAAGCTTTAGCGCGAATGCATCTGAACCAGATGTACTTTCAGAAAGTGCATAAGCCCCTACCCACTCGCGAGCTAGCTTTGGAAGGTATTTTTCTTTTTGGGCATCAGTAGACCAACGAAGAAGAGCATTTGTGCAGAGAGTGTTCTGAACGTCGACAAGCACACTTACCGATCCGTCGACACGACCGAGCTCCTCGACTGCAAGGCAGGCCATCATAAACGAGCCACCTGCTCCGCCAAATTGCTCAGGAGTTTCGACTGCCATAAGACCCATTTCGAAAAGCTTTGGAAGGAGGGTTTTATCGAGCTCTGCATGCTCATCCATTTTACTTACGAGTGGCTTGATCTCGGCTTCAGCAAAGTCTCGAACTGCCTGGCGAAAAGCCTGTTCATCTTCAGATAAGTGAGTGAGAGCTGGGCGGGCATTCTCGATAGACATTGATCAATTCCTCCAACGAAGAGTTTGCGACGAATAGATTGATAGGTGCCCAATATCATTGTAATCTTGGCTCAATGCAAAGACAAAATGCCGACCGCATCATTCGTGTTTTAATAGCTAAACCGGGCCTTGATGGGCACGACCGAGGGGCTAAAGTTGTTGCTCGCGGACTACGCGATGAAGGCTTCGAGGTCATTT
>JAYSYM010000491.1:0-1101 GCA_043727635.1 Bdellovibrionales bacterium
CGTAGAGCGCTTGGCTGTTAGAAGCTTGGGAAAAGGCTTGGGCCGCCTCGGCTCGTATCTGTTCTAATTTTTCTTTCATAAGTCAGAAATTATCAGTGATTTCGAGGGCTTTATCAAATAAAAGTAATCCTTCTCTTGAGGATAGCTGTCATGGCGCACAAAAATAAAAGTAACTGGAGTCCGATGAAATCCCGAAAAAACAACGGGACGGGCTCTAAGCATCGAATGCCGACTGAAAACTATTCGCTCAATGAAGCCGATGATCGCATTTACGACATCTTCCGCAATCACGACTTCGGCGACTTCCCTCACAAACAGCGCCAGCAACTCACCCGCTTTTATGGGCTACTTATGGAGCATCAGCAGAAGCAAAACTTCACCCGACTGCTCAATTTGCGAGAAGTTGCGATTAAGCACTTCATCGACTCATTGATGGTGCTTAAAGTGGCAGAACTTTCGTTTCCGCTTCTCGACGTCGGAACCGGCCCTGGTTTTCCGGGTATCCCGCTCAAAATTGCATTGCCTGATCAGCGAATTATTTTGGCTGAAGGAATTCAAAAGCGAGTCGAATTTTTGAAGATTGTTCGTGAAGATATGGGCCTACAAAAACTTGATATCATCGGTCGGAACGTAAATCCTTCGTTCATGTATCCAGTTAATGGCGTCATCACACGTGCAGTGGAAGATGCAAGCAACACACTAGGTAATGTGCTTCAGTGCCTCCAAACTGGTGGACGTGTGTTCTTAATGAAGGGCCCTAATTGTGAGCCTGAAATTGAGCCCGCGTTAAAACAATGGGGCGAGTTCTACGAACTCGAAAAAAATATTTCTTACTCGTTACCGAATTCGCAGCATGAGCGACGACTTCTCATTTTCAAAAAGATCAGAAGAGCTCCTGATGTAGATCTCGGCAAAATCATCGAAGCTGAGGAAGACGCCGAAGAGCCGTCTGAGAAGAGCAAGCGATGACGATCAAGACCGTTACCAGTAACGTAAACCCCGAGTTTCGCCGTCTCGAGAGTCTTCTCACTGCAAAAGGGATTAAAAAAGAAGGCGAGTTTTTAGTTTCTGGAGTGAAAGTTATCGACGAAATACTTAGCC
>JAYSYM010000492.1:0-11219 GCA_043727635.1 Bdellovibrionales bacterium
ATTGATTTAAAATAAATTCGAGAGCCAGTCACTTGAGCGATTTGAAATAAGAATGTGCAGTTGTCTTCGGCCGCAGCACTTAAAAGTGGCTGATGCGAAGACAAGTTGGCAAAAGCCGATTCGCGTTCACTCTTAAAGGCTACGGCTTGAAATCCTTCTAAGTCTTTGTATCCCATTCTCTCAACTCTTCTTTAACATCTCAGCAAAGTCGCTGAGGTTGGTAATTTTTGAAGTCTTCGCTGAAATCTCTCGCTCAGCGTTTTCGCGCAACAGAGCCCGAGCCTCTGCTCGTAAGCGTTGAGGTGAAGAGCGCTTGCTTCGCCAATCATTCGACCCACTCTTAACCGAAACGGTTTTGAGAAACTCTGCAACGCCTTCGCCAGTTAATGCATTCGTCCCTATGACAATCGGAAGATTGTCGTGTTCCGCAGCCAATTGCAAAGCCATTTCAAGTTCATGTTTAAAACTGTCGGCACCAGGTCGATCAAATTTATTTACGATAAATAAATCTGCGATCTCGAGCAATCCTGCCTTCATACCTTGAATCGAATCACCCGATTCCGGGACGAGAACGACCGAGACAAAGTCAGCAACGTTAACGACTTCAAGTTCAGTCTGACCAACTCCAACAGTTTCAATAATTACGAGATCAAAACCCGCAAGATCAAACGCGTGAAGCATCAAGTAAGCAGAGCCGCTTAGTCCGCCTAAACTTCCGCGCGTACCAAGAGAACGAATGAAAACTTTCGCATCAGAAAAATGTTCGCTGTAACGAATGCGATCGCCAAGAACTGCACCGCGAGAAAAAGGGCTCGAAGGATCGACGGCCATTACGGCAACACTCTGGCCTTGAGCACGAGCAGACTTGATAATTTGACTCACTAAGGTTGATTTTCCTGCACCTGGGGGGCCCGTAATACCCAGTCTGAACGCCATTTTCGTGCCTGTTAACAACTCCGGAGCCCTGGCAAAAACCGCGGGGCCTTCTCGCTCCAAATAGGTCAAAAGCTTCGCAAGTGATTGGAAGTCTTGCGCTTTCGCACCTTTTAATAGTTCGCCAAGGTTGTCACTGTGCATGTTGGTCCTTATTAAAGCTAACCCTGCATAAAAACTCAATTTTTTTAAAAACGTGCAGCTACTGACAAAAAGCTAAACACCACCCGAATCAGCGTCTCACAACGAGACAGATATTCCTGTTAAACATCAATAGGTTACAAGGATCTGCCTTGGGCCATTCGTTGCTCTATGTAGTGTCAGGAGCAAACATGGAAAACAATAAGTTTTGGATTTATCTCGGTCTTGGTGTTGTAGCAGCCCTTTCTCTCAAGTGGTTTAGTTCACCTGAGAGCACGACTGTTTCAAATCGCTGGTCGATTCAAGCCAACATGGGCGACGAAATTCAGTACAAGCGATCAGCGAAAGCTAACGATCGCGTTGCTGGCCTTTCAGGTGAACGCCGAACGACTCCAGTTCTTACTTCAATTAAATCTGGCGCGACAAGTGCTGCTCCAAAAGCTGTCGCAAAAAAAGAAGACGTCAAAGCAAAGAACGTAGCGAAGAAAAAAGACGACAAGAAAAAGAAAAAGAAAAAACCAAAAGTTCTCGGAGTTCCAGAATCAGAAACTTCTTCTGACGATTCAGATTCTGACGTTGCAACTGTTCCAACTTCATCGGGCGCAGCTACACCACTTGCATTCAGTGGCGGTCAAGCTGGTGCAGCACCCGCTGCAGCTGACTTAAGTGATTGGGAAAAACTTCTTCTCGTAACACCGAATCATCGCGAAACAACTCGCTTCATCAATCTTTATCAGAACAAACAAATCACTGCTGAAGTGTTTTACGGAATCGTTGGTCAAATGCTTAATGATGGTCGCACGCAAATGCGCTCTCTCGGTGTCATGGCTTTAGGCGCTACTCCAAGCGTTCCAAGTTACGAGATGTTAGTTACGACAAGTGAAAATGAAACAGAACCGGTGAAGTCTCAAGCTAATAGCTACTTAGAGCGTACGTACAATCGCCCGCAAGCTGTGAACATTATTTACGGAGCACTACTCAAGCCAGAGGCTACGGCAACACTTCAACTTCAAGGTCTTAAAAACTTAACTGCACTCTTAGGCAATGGCCGCAAGACTGCGAGTGACGATGTTGAAAATGGAGAGACGACTCCCGCACCTGCATCGTTTAATCCAAACGTGATTAGATACTTTAGCCTTTTGCAAAGAGACGTGATTCCATTACTTAAGCAGTCGCAAGACCAAGAAGTTCGCACTCTCGCAGAAACTGTGGGATCACAATTAGCGGTAGCAGTTAGTGCTGCAGGTGTTCGCCCAGTTCAAACTGCGGCAAATGAATAACGATTTATTGCCAAGGTCGATTTTTTCGACCTAATGTGAAGCATGCGCCGACTTCTTTCTGCCATGCTGACACTCCTATTTTTTCCTGTTGCTGAAGCAGCAGTTCAATTCCCTCGACAGATGGATTCAACCCAAAGACAAGAAGTCCTAAAAGTTCTCGGCCTCGGTTCGGGCGGAAAAATACTGAGTGATCCTTACCCACTCGGCGGATATGCCGGCTTAGAGCTCGGCGTAACTCTCGAAAGTATCTTAGTTGAAGACGTCTCTCGACTCGGCGGAGTTGCGGTAGACCCACAACAAGAAACGTCGTTTCTCGGCTTTACGATGGGAAAAGGTGTTTACAACAACGTTGATCTCTTCTTGCACTTTGTACCTTACCTGCCACGCACCGAAGTTTCGCGTTACGGAGCAATGGTTCGCTGGGGTTTTTACCAAGCACAATTCCTACCTATCTCACTTTCCATTAACGTAAACGCAGAGATTGCGAATTACTCAAATGTATTATCAGCGCGAACGGTTGGCGCAGACTTAGTCGGTGGAGTGAATGTTAATAACGTAGCTTTGTATGCCGGATTAGGTCCGGTAAGTTCGAACGGCACATTTATCGGTGGCTTCGACAATGGTGCATGCAGCCCGGCTCAACCCAACAACTGCGCTTACACATCTAGTGGGAGCAAGCAGCGAGAGACCGTCAAAACAATTCACTCTGTCGTTGGCGTATCGGTTGCGTTCGGCGACATCTCAATCACTGCCGAACTTGACCGCTACACTCAACCTGTCTACAGCGGAAAAATTGGTCTGCGATTTTAGCTCGCCGATTTTAGTTTTTAGATTTATTTAAGATCGATGTCGTCGAAAATCCGGGCACAAACTGCAGTGCTTTTGCCTTACCACCATATTGAAGAACAGCTTTTCCCTCGGGGGTTTCTTCAATTTTGTAGTCGCCACCTTTTACATAAATATCAGGTCTCACTTCGCGCACTACTTGCTCAGCCGTGCTTTCCGAAAAAATTGTCACGTAGTCGACGCTCTCTAAAGCAGCCATCACTTCGGCCCTTGCCTCTTCGGGATTCACCGGGCGCCCGGGGCCCTTGTTGAGCTTGCGAACACTCGCATCATCGTTCAATGCAACAACGAGCAGGTCACCTTGCGATCGTGCTTCACGCAAGTAACGAACATGTCCAACGTGAATGATGTCGAAAACTCCGTTGGTCAAAACGATACGCGCGCCAGCTGATTGGCGCACGGCAATTTCTTTTCTGAGTTCTTCTCTTGAACTAAATATTTTCTTGATCATTTTGAGCTCGGCCAAAGAGCTGCAACCCAGTGAGTGGCCGTAGAATATCGCGACGAGCGATCATCGAAATCAGTGGAAGCATAAATCCAGTCGCAGTCGCAATTAAAGTTCTTAAAGCGACACGAATTGGATAAAGCGGTTTCGCCTGATCAGTTGCTGTTCCTAATTGCGCATCGAAAGCCCATTCGCCCAAAGTCATTCCGAAGAAGCTTCGCGCAACCAGCATGTAAAGTTGCAATGTCGATAAGAATAACAACGCGAGATTCATCTGCGTGATTTTGTCAGTCTGTGCGTTTGTCAAAAGTCCAAATAAATTTGCTTGTGTGATTGATAACAAAATTACCAAACAAAGAATGCTCATGCCGACAACTGTGAGCGCATCAACAATCGCGCTCGAAATTGAACCAGCTATTGGAGAAAGTGCAGTACCGTGAGTTGCTGAAGTCGCAGCATTTACTTTTGCTTTGCGAACAGAAGCCTGCGGGAACGCTCTCGAGAAACTCTCTTCGAGACGCGCTTGAAATTCAGTTTGTCTAAAGCCGCTCACTGTTGGAGCTGGAGTTGCGGCTACCATAGGACGACTCAACTGCGTTGCTGCTTGCTTTGTCGATGGAGAAATCGGAGTTCCAGATTTCATTGGCGGAAGATTCGCCATAATCTTCGCCATCGAATCAGACGCTGGAGTAGCAGCTGGTTTAGCAACATCTGACATCATATTCGGGCTCATGGGTGGTCGATCAGGAATCACTCGGCTAGAAGCAGCGTCGCCAAGTCGGCTAGCAGCCATTTGCGATTTAATTTGTTCAGCTTTTTTATGAAAACCGAGGCCTTCAGTTAAAGGCTTGAACTCAAATTCGTCGAACAAATCTGGATCATTGGTGTTCTCAATGTCATTCATCAAAGCCCCCGCCCCAAAAAACCAATCAGCTGCATCATTTCATCTGATCGAAGCCATACTTTATGACGCTCACGAGAGCTACGCAAGCCGTTTCGACTCTCAGAACTTGTTGCCCAAGGGTCACGGGCGGCAAACCAAACGACTGAAATAATTGGACTTCTTTATCCGAAAAGCCTCCCTCTGAGCCTACGAATAGCCATACTTCGCGAGGGTTTTTAGCGCGAAGCTGTTGAACTGCTTGGGATGCGGCTAATTGGCCTTCTCCCTCATATGCAAATAGACCAACCGAAGAGCCCGATTGGTTAAAAGATTTCAAAAGAGTTTCGAGCGGTAAAGCTTCTGAAATGCTCATAAGCTCCCCCCTGCCTGACTGCTGGGTCGCACTCTGCACAATTTTATGCCAACGCTCACGCTTCTTTTTTAATACCTCTTCTTGTTTTCGAATGTAGCTGAAGTCTGAAAAAAATGGATGAATTGAGTGAGTTCCAAGCTCCACTGCCTTCTCGAGCACAGCTTCGAAAACAGGTAAGCGCGGAACGGAGACAGCCAGATGAATATGCGGCTCTGGAAGTGCGGGAATCGCTCGCGTCTCAATGATTCGTGCGACCGAAACTTTCTTCTGCTCTTCGATGATTTCAACAAGGAGTGCTTTGCCGCCATCGATGATGACTTCAAATTTTGAGCCGATCGTCATGCGACAGACATCGCGGATGTGATGAAGCTCATCTCCGGTGATGTCGACTACTTCGCCGTTAACGCTATCGCTACTTAACCAGTACCTGCGCATTACTGACCTAGCAACAGAGCAATCCACTCATTTTTCTGAGTGCGCTCGATAATTCGTAAGCCAGAGTCAGCGATGAAATTCTTTTTAAACTCTTCTTCGCGATCAGTAAGTATTCCCGATAGCACAACAAAGCCGTTTGGATTTCTTCGCGACAACAGTTCTGGTTTTAACTCAAGCAACACACCATCAATGATGTTTGCAATCACAAGATCAAAGGTCGCACTGACATCTTCAACGTTGTAATCAGGGAAATCGCAGGTTTCCACTTTGTTGTTTACAGCATTTTCGCGCGACACGCGTCTGCACTCAGGATCGATGTCGACACCGATATTTTTCGTTGAACCTTGCTTCTCACAAAGAATAGCAAGAATCCCCGTGCCAGTTCCCACATCGAGAACCGAATCAGGTGAGTTCATCACTTTCCAATTTTTTACGATAAGCTGAGCTGCGAGCTGAGTTGTTTCGTGCGTTCCAGTTCCGAACGCCATTCCTGGATCAACCCAAATTACTTGTTTAGCTGCTGAAGGTTTTTCTCTCCAGCTCGGCACCACCCAATAGGGCTCAGCGAAAACGAAAGGTTCGAAACCCTTCTTCCATTCTTCGAGCCAATCTTTTGTAGGCTCAGTTAGAATCTCGGCTAAAACTTCTGGGTACTCAGATTTTATCGCATCAAAAAATTCGGCCGATGGGGCTTCGTTAAAGTAAGCCGAGAGTTCACACTCCACCGACTCAACAATTTTGGGATCATAACGAAGCTCGGGCTGAACGTAAGGAAGGTTTTCACTTACGCCTTGAGCGCCATTTTCAAAACAGAAATACGAGAGCTCTTCTTCGAGCTTGCGCGGCACTTTTCTAAGGACCACGCGGACGTAATCAGCTTTTTGTTTTTCTGGGTCTGAATTCATGCGTACTAATTAGCAGCAGTAGCAGCTGTAACGGTAGCACTTTCATCAGGAATGAACGACGTTTTCTCTTTTACAGGGACTTCTGACTCAGATTCGATTGGCGTAATGATAAACGCTGGCTCGACCGGCCGCTGCGCGTTTTCAGGATCCTGCTGAGGAGAAACTGAAGCAAGTTCTGTCGCCTGTTGAGCCAATGGTTGAGGAGCTGGCACAGGCTGCGCAGTAATTTCTGTCGCTGATTCGGTAGCAGCCGTGGCTGCCGCTGTACTCCACTTCTTCTTCGAAGCCTTTGGAGCGTCCATTGAAATTGAAGCTAGGTCGACTTCATCACCAATCATCAGCGCTTCGAATTCAAGCATTGGGCGTTCATCATCACCAAGTTCTGAGTGAAGTCTTGCAACGCTGATAGTGTTTTCAACATGAATGATTTGAAGTTTTCCGACTGGAATATGAAGAGCACCGAGTGCTTTGTTTCGTACCGGATCGTTTACTGCTACTTCGCGAACTACGCTCACGTATGAACCAGCTTTGAGACCAGCACTTGATCCGCGGTTGATAATAAAATCTTTTACGGACTTCTCGGTTGGCTCCATCGGTAGACTCTTTCGAATCTCGATGATTTCAGGAGCTACTTGCGCTTCTTGCGCTACAGCCACCTGACCCCAAAAACACAACTGGAGTAGAGCGATAAATATTAACAATTTCATTTCAGTGTCCCTTCCATGAGTATCGGGAGCACCATCCTAGTACCAATAGTGAAACCTATTCTTTGGTTTCAAAAACGCCATCCTGGCATACAGATTCTTCGGATGTCTTAAGGTGAGACTTAAGACTCCCAAGACCATATTCGATGACAGGCAATTAATTCCTGGTCTAAGATCGACCATGGCAAGAATATGGAAAGACGAGATCGATTTGGCGACGCTAAACAAGTGGTCGGTCAATACGATGGTCGAGCACATCGGAATCGAGTTCACTGAAGCCGGCGACGACTTTCTCGTGGCGAAGATGCCCGTCGATCACCGTACTCACCAACCCTATGGCCTACTTCACGGCGGTGCCTCTGTTGCTTTGGCTGAAACAATGGGAAGTGTTGCCTCTGCATTGGTAGTCGACATCAACACGCAGGCGGCAGTGGGAATCGAGATCAATGCTAGCCACATCAAATCAATCAAAACCGGTTGGGTTTTTGGAACGGTAAAGCCGATTAAACTCGGTCACACCCTTCACGTTTGGAACATCGAAATCAAAGACGAAAGCGGCTCCCTACTTTGTGTCAGCCGCCTCACCTGCGCCATAATCAAAAAGCGATAGCTACAAAAGCTCTGGCGAGCCGGTCAATGTCGATTTATTTGACAATCCTGTAGCTTCTTCAGTCGCAGCTTTTTCCTCTCAGCACTTAGCTCCCGATCGGCTAAGATGCATGTTTTCAAAGGAGAATTTGAAATGAAAGCCCTAGTAATAATTTTTCTGTTAGCGTTCAACGTAACTGCACAAGCTGAAGTTGCAGCAAAATCTAATTGTGCAGCCACTGCAGAATCAATCGCAAAACAAATGTTTCTCGGAAATTCCTCTGCTGACTCTCGAGACATCACTACGACTGTAGCGAACGGCTTCGACGATAACTCTGACCTCGTTTTCCAAGCTGAAGTCGCAGAGTTCTCCTTCACCGGTCACTCCTACATCGTTCAAACTGCGAAGTACAAAGCTGTTGCTAAAGGTTCTGAGCAGGCTTGCGAAATCCTTTCTGTAACTAAACTCGCTAACTAATTTTTAAATTCTGGAGAATCTTATGAAAACTCTGATTGCCCTTTTCGCCGTCGCTACATCATTCGCTCTTCAAGCGAACGCCGGAACTCTCACCAACGACGAGCAGACTGATGTGTCGCAAGCTTGTCAGATTCAAGTCTATCGCAAGATCAATAAGCTGCTCCCAGCAAACCAATACGTATCAGACATGATCATGGCTGAAGGTAAAGTGACTTCGATCAACGTTGAGATCACTACTGATCAAGGCGACGAAAATTTGTGCATTAAGCTTGGCACCGTGAAAATCACAGATGAAGAAGGCGACTCGTGCTCGCTCGGCAAATTAAAGGTCGATGAAAGCTCAAGCGACTGCGGCTAAACTTCAGAACGAAAGATCCAATGAGAACGCGACAGATATTTCTCGCAATTGCAGTCGTGATTTCCGCCGCTGCTTGCACCAAGAAAAATCCCATGTCTGATAAACTTGGATCGCTTAACAGTGAAATTGAAACTACCGCTCAACCTCAAGCCGAGGCCGAGAAACCTTCGGTCGAGATGGCTCGAGAAGGTGTTGCTTTTGATATTCTCCGCCAAGATTGTTTTAAAGTCGCAACTGACGCGAACTTTTCAACTGAAGAGTCAGAAGCGATATGCTTAAATGCAAACCCGAACTCACAAAACTGTTTAGAAAAAGCGTTGGAAGTTGGGCTGCTCAAATCCAGCATCGCCATCATTTGCGCTAACGCACGCGAAGGCAGTGCCACTTGCCTCCACGATGCCCGTATCAAGGATCAAAAGTATTCAGAAGAAATCGCCGAACTCTGCAAATAGAAGGTAGGCCGTAGCTTTTCTCAACGCTTCCTGTTGAGAAAAGCTACGGCCTACCCTCGAAAAAGTGCGAAGAAGATAGCGATCGCAACGACGATCACAAAAGCAAAGGCGATCGTCTTGTCGTTAGAATGCTTACCCTGATTGGCGACCCACGTGGAGTAATCAACAAGCGCTGAGCCATGCGTTGGGCAGCTACCAGCATGCGATGAGATATAATCGCACTTCAAACAAAGAAACTCCTCATGCTCGAGCTCTTCTTCCTCTAACGGAGGAATCGCTCCAACCTTTACAAGCTCCTCTTCGATCAAAGGAACAAGCGAGTCAGCGATTTCAATTTTTGAATCTGTAATAGTGTAATGAGCTTTAAACTGATCGAGCTTTTCGATCAGTAAATTTAAGTCTGATTGTGAAAGTGGGCCGAAGATCACTTAGCGATTAAAGAGCAGCGTCCGGAGCGCCTTTGGCGCCGGCACGTGGAAGCCTAACTCCAACGCCCCAATCAGCAGCTTGCGACTTCAATGGCCCTTTCGGGTTAGCTACGATTCGTTGTTGAAGACTAGCAAAGATCGGCTCGCGAATAGCGAGATGGTTATCTTGAAGAACGCACTGTCGCGCACATCTCTTTTCGATGTTGATCACGATTGGCGCTTTCAAATTTGCAGTCATTTGAGTTACGTCAGCCGGAATGGTCACGATCGTGAAGCAACGAGTGCGGCTGTTCGCCGTCATGTTCAATGCTTCCATGTCGTGTTTAGTAAGAGCTACGTGATAAGTTTGAGAGAAAAGTTCTGGCTCAAGAACTGGAAAAGCTACGTTCGGAGAATCTGCGCTTTGAAGCCAAGCGAAGATCTCGTCAGATGGGTCGTCAAGAAGTACGAACTTACGTAGATCGGCAAAGCCTAAAATCCCTTCCGGGAAATCTAGGATGTCTTCTGCTGTTACTGTCACAGCTCCGAAACGTGAAGTTTGTATCGTCATTCAGGCTCCCCCCAAAAAAAACTTAACTGAAGATCAGGATGCCATATTTCTGAGACACCGCAACCCTTGATAAAGGTCAATCGCCACGAACCCCTCTTCGTGTCCCTGGTTGCGGCTCTGGCCCTTTGTCTAAGTATGGAGAGTAACTTGAACTCGATGCAAGCCTAAAAAAACAAAAAGGCCCCTGCAGGGAGCCTTTTATTTGAGTTCAATTTTGTGTGTGTCCTACGGCTTCAACATCTTTGCAACTTGTCGAGTAGTGTCCGATGTCGCTGTAGATGATTGTTCATTTTGAGTTTGGATTGCCAAATAGACTTCTTCACGGTGAATTTTCGTGTCTTTTGGGGCTTCGATTCCCAGACGAACTTGCTTACCTTTGATTTGAACTACTCGGATCTTGATATGATCGTCGATTGCGATACTTTCGCCGAGTTTACGTGTGAGAACTAGCATCCAAGCTCCTTCGCCATCCTGGTCAAGGTCCTTAAAAAGGCGCTGTTGCAATAACAACAGGCTACAGCCTTCTTTCGGCGTTTTTGAAACGGAACCTTAGCTATTCTTTCTAGCGTAGAAAGTCAAGGAGACTTGGCTGGATCAGCTTGCCTGAGGTCGCAAGTGTCGCTTTAAGGGTACTGTCAGTCTTGTTAATATCGCTGACGAGTTGGAAGGTATCGGCATCTTCAAGATTGGAAACTAGAGTCTTATTATCTACTTGGGCCTTACCAAGTGATTCACTAGCGCTGTTTAAAGTAGCAACTCGTGATCCGAGTGAAGATCTAGCCAGAACTACCTGGGCGAGAGCTTCATCAAGACTATCGAGCGAATCTTGCACGCCCGCTTTGTCGTTCGCCCTCAGAGCAACCTCTAGGTCTTTGAAGATATCAAAAACGTTAACGCCGCTCGATTTCCAGCTTTCACTTAAATTTTGTGCGCCAACTGATTCCTCAGCTAGCGGTTTTTGCTGCTCTCCGTCCCCTGCAGGGCCACGGAACTCAACAGGCTTCCCTGGCTGAAGACCATCGTCTTTTCTTTCAATGCCGACAGGATACGGTGACGAGTGCTTCTCGTGATCGGCCGCATTTACCAATGCCGATTTTCCCATGAAGACTTTGCTTCCGGGAATGTTCATCGCAACCGAAGCATCTTTATTGATGATGATGTGCATTTCGCCGTCATCACCTTTGTAATTACCTTCGCGATCAAACGGAGCGCGATTTGTTTTGAAACCGCCGAATAAATAACGGTCGCCCATCTTGCGATTGCCGACTTGAATAATTTGATCTTTGAGCTGCGCAATCTCAGTCGCTACAACTTTGCGAGTGCCGTCGCTAGCCGAAGCGTCGTTAGATTGACTGATAGCAAGTTCTTTCGCTCGAGAGATTGCATCGGAAAGTTCGCCAAGCGACTGCTCCGAGAACTC
>JAYSYM010000493.1:0-1098 GCA_043727635.1 Bdellovibrionales bacterium
CGCGAAACAATTTAGCACGTGTCTTGATTGAACTCGGACAGTACGACAAAGCCATTTCAGAGCTGAAAGTAGTTTTGAAAGACCTCACCTATGCTGACACTTCAAAAGCGTTTACCAACATGGGTCTTGCTTACTTCAGACGTGGTCAGTACAGCGATGCGAAAAAATATTTATCACAGGCTCTGAAAACCAATCGCGAGAACTGTCTTGCTTACACACTCTTCGGAAGATCGCAGATGGAACTTGGAGACACAAAGTCGGCGGCAACTTCGCTTGATTCTGCAGTTGTACTTTGCCAGCCAGTCGAGTTCGATGAGCCGCACTACTTTGCGGGCCTTGCCTACAACAAGCTCGGTGAACGCGAAAAAGCAATTGCTCGCCTTGAAGAAGTCATAAAGCTTTATCCCGCTGGCAAATATAATCGTAAAGCGCAAGATATGTTGAATTCGATCAGCAAGCAGGTCCAACGATGAAAAATACCGGACAAATTTTAAAAGAAGCTCGTGAGAAAAAAGGAATTTCGATCGCCGAAGTTTCATTGGCTACAAAAATTAATAGCCGAATTCTTAATGCGATGGAGCAAGGGAACTTAAGTAAACTTCCGCCGAAGACATTCCTTCGCGGCTTTGTCCACTCTTACGCACAATTTCTTCAGCTTGATCCCGATGTAGTTCTTAAAACTTTTCAAGAGGAGATGGGTCCGACACGTCCCGCAGCTGACAGCCCAGAAGCATCATTGGCTGCCTCGGCACCGACTGCTGAAAGATCGGCCCCTTCAAAAATTGGCCGATCAAACAACAGTAGCTTTGCAAAACTCGGCGCCATCGTTGGAATCATCGTTCTCGTCATCGTTATCATTATGCTTAAGAAAAAAATGGACAGCTACGAGAGCGAAAGTGTTCAAGCTCCGGTCGAAACAGTCGTTGCTACACTTACTCCCGCTGCTTCGCCTAATTCGAGTCAGTCAAATGAAGAGCCGGGAGACGCAGTTGTTGCAACAGTATCACCGCCACCTCCGCCACCAACTACTGCAGCTGCAGTCATCGCAACTCCCACTGCGACGGCGACGCCGACACCTAAGCCAACTGCTGCTGCGAC
>JAYSYM010000494.1:0-1098 GCA_043727635.1 Bdellovibrionales bacterium
CGCTTCAACATTGGGTTTATCAGACCATGTTTTGGTATTCATTTTCGTCGCCATTGATGATGCCATCTATCTACTCCTTTTACGCAACACGATTGACCTGCGATCCCTTAGTTCCACCGTACGTCCGCAATGGATTTGCCGAAGCCCCCGCAGCGCTAGCCGAAGCCTCAATCGTACTTGGTGAAGAAGCATTCGCACCCGGAGCGTAGTTAGAACGTCGCGAATTATTTTGGTTCATGTTGTCTTGAAACTGAGTCCAAAATTCTCGCTGTTTGTGTTCTGCTCCACTGCCATTCCAGTTTGACTGAAATTGCGCCGAGTTGTCAGTATTTGTTGCCGTTACCGAGTTAATCTTAACATGATCTATCGTTAAATGTTGCGCCGCTAGACTGGACCTCAGGTCAGATAAACTTTCTTCGATCAGTTTTTTAACCGTCTTATCTTGCGTGCTCATCTCGATATTCACTTTTCCGTCTTGAAGCATCACTTTCATTTGAACTTCAGCTAATCCGTCGGGACTCATGCTGACTTTCATTTCGCCGCCACCTTTTTTAATCAGGTACTGCGCTTGATTCATGACTTCTTGTATATTCTTTTCGTGATTGGCCTCAAGCAGTTGCGCGCGCTGTTGCTCAGACCCTGAAACCACCGGCGCCGCAGCTAACTGCGATTTGAATTCTCCGTGCGATTGACCAGCATGCTGAAGTTCACCAAGCGGCAAAGACTCCGTTTTTAAACTTTTTTCTGAAAGATCTTCGTGCTGAGATTGTCCCTTTTCCGATCCCGAGGTATTCGATTGCAAAGCTGCCGTCGGCTGACGCGAATCCATCTTTTGCAAATGATCAAACACCGATTTCTGAAAGTCTTGCGATTTCTGCGTGGTCGCAGATTTATCGCTTTCAAAAATCTTCGGCGCCTCGGTGCTTTCTTCGGGTTTGAAACCCACCATCGGACCAAGCTCTTGCTCGAGATTAAACACTTGTGGTGCAACGACTGCTGCAGCCATCGGCGCAATTGATTGCGCCGGCAATGCCACCGGTGTCAGCAAGTCGGCAGCAAACGTGACGTTCGCGCCTTCAAGCTTTGTGGGCTCAAGCA
>JAYSYM010000495.1:0-1097 GCA_043727635.1 Bdellovibrionales bacterium
TGTAAAACCAAGTGCCTTGAACATCGAATCTTGAACGTCAGATCTATGAATACGAATCGATCCGCCACCAAGTTCATTGCCGTTAACAACTAAGTCGTAGGCCTTCGCGATCATATTGCCAAACGTTGCTTCGTTGTAATTGCGAAGATCTTCAATTGAATCATTAGCTGGAGAAGTAAACGGATGATGGCGAGCTGCCCAACGTTTGTTGTCAGCATCGTACTCAAATAATGGGAAGTCGATTACCCACAAGAAACGATCGCGAGAGGTGTCGATCAGTTTCAATTCTGCACCCAAATGTAAACGCATCGTCGAAAGTGCCGCACAAGTAGTTTCCCATGAGTCCGCAACTACTAGCGCTAAACCTTTTCCTTCAGGGCAAAGTTTGGCGTAGATCTCTTTTAATTTATCTTCGCTAACGAACTTAGCAATTGGTGAATTTAATTTGCCGGTTGCATCGGGCTTGATCCAAATCAACCCTTTCGCGCCAGCGCGTTTCGCCATGTCCATTAGTTTATCGATCTGCGCACGAGACATTTCTCCCGCTTGCGCAACTCCGATTCCCTTCACACAACCATTTTTTGCGATCGCATCGTCGAATACTTGGAAGCCAGCACCTTTGACCATGTCGCTGATGTCTTGAAGCTCAAGACCAAAGCGAAGATCAGGTTTGTCATTTCCAAAACGATTCATCGCATCGTGAAAACTCATTCGCGGAATTTTTCCGATGTCATAGCCGCGAACTTTTGACCAAAGACTATGTGCCATCCGCTCAACCATGTTCATGATGTCTTCTTGGTCGATAAAGCTCATCTCGATATCGACTTGTGAAAATTCTGGCTGACGGTCGGCTCTTAAATCTTCGTCACGGAAGCAACGAGCGATCTGAAAATACTTATCGATTCCGCCGATCATCAAAAGTTGTTTCAAAGTTTGCGGACTTTGTGGAAGTGCGTAGAAAGTTCCTTGGTTCACTCGCGATGGAACTAAATAATCTCGCGCACCTTCTGGTGTGCTCTTGTACAAAATCGGAGTTTCAACTTCGTAGAAACCTTCTTTGCTTAAAAATTCGCGAACATGCATCACGGCTTCGTGAC
>JAYSYM010000496.1:0-1097 GCA_043727635.1 Bdellovibrionales bacterium
ATGGCAAATCTCACTTACGCGTAAATCCACGTTTGCTCGAAAATCTCGAAGTACGACGGAAACCTGCATATTTAGACGATGTTCATGCTACGCGAAAATAAGGTCTAGAGCCTCGCTCCAATGTAGGCAGTGTATGCCGTCGATTGCGGTTGCTTGGCGCTGGTTAGAGACAACCATGGCGTTCACCTTGCCGGCGAAATGTGGTGCAATTTTTTTGAGTGCTGCCGTGTCGTCGGAGGTGACGCTAGTTTTTGATTTTATTTCGATCAGATAGGTTTCACGATTTGGCTTCTCTATTACAAGGTCAACTTCTAAGTAATCTTTAGTTCTAAAATAGGAAAAACGAAATCTTCGCTCGAGATCATCGTTCATGCGTAGGCATTCCAAGATGAAGAACTGTTCGAAGGCATTGCCGTAAGCTTCGGTTCGTGGCTCTAAATCAAGCGTGAGCGTGTTTTGCAGTGCTCGATCTTGCGCAGAATCTGTTCATATAAAATCTCTTCTTTTAGATAGGTAGAAACGTAAGCATAAAGCTTTCGCGCTTTATCAGCCGGAGCAAGTGCAATCACTTCTGGCAAGCTACCCGACTGAAGCAATTCCTTTAACGCAACTCGATTCTCTAACTCTCGATAACTAAAAGAATGCAGCCGGAATTCAAAGGCGCAACCGCCGAGCAGATTGGCTGATCCTCGCTTCAACTTTCGAGCACTTGAACCGGTCAAAGCGAACTTCATTTTTTCGTCGACGATTCCGGATTGAATGACATCGAGTAGCTTAGTGTTCTTTTGAATTTCGTCGACTACGACCCATTCAGACTTGGCAGCTCTCCAGTCAGCACGCAGAACATCAGACTGACTTGAATAACGTGTTTCGGTAGCTGGATCGAGCAGATCTATGGCCAAAACATTTTTGTTGTTTGCCCACTGTTTGATTAGGGTGCTCTTGCCGGTACCCGTCGCGCCAAACAAGAAAAAGCTGTTAGAATCTGATAGTTTGCAAATTCGCTGTACCATACATACCTAAATGCACGCCATTTCCGCCACATATAGCAAGAAATTGCTATATGTCTGAAAGTATTGAGTATTTAAGGTCAAAAT
>JAYSYM010000497.1:0-3715 GCA_043727635.1 Bdellovibrionales bacterium
CGAAAAAAAGTAAGTGAAGTGCTCGGCTATGGGTTTGTAGCCAATCTGATTGTAGAGAGCAGCATTTGCAGGTTTGGTGGCATCGCTATACAAAACCAGAAAATCTTTACCCTGTGAGAGTTGCAACTCTGAAAGAGCCGCTACAGTCGCCCGGGCTAAACCTTTGCCGCGCTTATCCGGAGGCGTGTAGACAGAGTGCACGCGAATACCTTTTGGTGTCGATCCACCCATTCCAACCATTGAAGCAGGCCGGTTGTTGCCCCAAACAAAAAGTTGTTTCGAATGAATCATCTGAAGCGCAAATTCTTTTGCCGTTAGGCCCGTTTCGCTCGGAACGCCGGTGTCTAGCCAGAAATTTTCAACCCAACTCGCTAAAAGATCCGCTTCCTCAATCCAAGCTAGTCGAAATTGTCCGAGCGGTCGTTTGATTTCGCTCACGTGATCAAGCTTCTGCAAGACCATCGAAAACTCGTGATCAACGCGAATCTGTTTATTCTTTTGCAGCCACTCCCGCGCGAATCCGCGCGCAATGTCTTCGGGACCCATAACCATTTTAAGAGATTTCTCTCGAAGGAACTCTTGAACTATCGGCACCAGCTCGGCAGCCGATTTTGCAGATGTTTGGTTGAAAATTAAAGATCCGTTAAAAAGAAGAGCGAGTGTGCCACTGGTATCTTTGAATGCAGCATTTGCACTAGATGAGCTTTGCAGTGAACGAGAGAACGCTTGCAGCAGCATATTATTGTGAGCTTCTTTTTCGTAAAGAAACTTTTCACATTCATTCATAAACTTTGCGATATCAGAATGAGTTGTCCAACTCATAGTGAAACTCCGCGAACTGCAAAAGTTGACTCTCTTTTTCCGGCAAACCCGTCACGGATTGTAATCTCGAAAGCATTTTTCTGTAATGCACGTTTGAGCGTGCCAGTGCAGGCGTAAGTGGCAAGGACCGCACTTTCAGCAGTCGCTGATTTCAAGAAAGTGTCGATGAAATCCTCGCTCCATAATTCAGGCGAAGTCTTCGAACTGAAAGCATCAAATAAGAAACATGAAACGTTTTTTGAAACTTTCGTTTCAAGGGTGAGAGGGCCACTCAGAGTCCATCTTCCGTCGTCGATAAGTTTTGCCAAAGTCATTTTAATCGTAAGTTGCTCTACGTTTGTGTACTGAGCGCAGAGATTGCAAACTTGGTCGTAAGTGTTTTGGAAGTCAGTGCCAACCGGCTGGTTAGCTAACCAAGCTCTGAAATTTTCATTGAGCTCGGGTACTAGTTCAAAACTTTCGCCGCGAACTTCGGCGAGATTGCTTTTGCTTTGCAGAAGTAAGGCCGTCGTTAAAAGTTCGTTATAGCCGAGGCCTAGTCCCACCGACACAAACGAAGGAGTGAGGCCCTGCTGAAGCGCTACCGAGATTGCATGCCCATAGATGTAAACCGTCTCTGAAAATGCACCTTTTGAGCTGTGCATGGCCTCGGCCTCTGGGCCGAGTTTGAGGCTTGGGCTACCGTCATCGGTTTGTAAAAAGTGAAATTCCACGCTCGATTAATCGCTTATCAGTCGGGTTCAGGCAAGAAAACTCTACTATCGGTAAAATGGCGTGGACATAGGGCAGCCACGAGGGCAAAACCATCTCTCGATGAATCAACTTTGGGATGGAAAGCCGTACTTTCCGATCAGTCATGTGTACAAGGCCCGTTTCGGTTCGAAAGTGATGAAAATCCCTGTTTCGATCGCCGAGAATTGCCCTAATCGTGCGGGTATCAAGGGCATGAAGACCTGCATCTTCTGCGACGATCATGGCTCATTCGCCTACCCAGATAGCCAGGGCACAGAGCTTCGCCATCAAATTGAATCTCACCGCGAAAAAGTCAGTCAGCGTTTCAACGCAAAGTCATTTCTAGTTTACTTCCAGGCGTACACGACAACTTTTTCTTCGTTGAGTAAACTCAAAGAAGGCTTCGACATCGCGCTTAGTTATCCTGATGTTGCGGGATTAGTTGTCGGCACTCGTCCCGATTGTTTGTCTGACGCCGTTCTTCGTACCTGGAAAGAGTACTCGCAGAAAACTTTTGTAGGCATTGAGCTTGGGATTCAAAGTTTCGATGATGAGCAACTTTTGTGGATGCGTCGAGGTCACACTGCTTCGCAAGCGATCAAGGGTATCGAGCGAATTCATAACGAGACGGGCGTTGATGTCGGCGTTCATTTAATTTTCGGCTGGCCAACTGAAAATGATAAACAAATTATTGAAACTGCAAAGCTCTGTAACTCTCTGCCAATCACGAATGTGAAGCTACACAATTTGCACGTTCTCAAGGGCACACCGTTAGCGGACATGTATCACGCTGGTGAATTCGCTCCCGTTGACTTCGATACCTACGCTCATCGAGTGGGTTTATTCTTAGATCACTTATCACCAAACATCGCCGTGCACCGGTTAGCAGCGCTTTCGTCTCGTTGGGATGAGCTCATCGCTCCGGACTGGAATCGCCACAAGATGCGAATTTATCAGGGTGTGATTGATTACTTAAATAACAACGGCCACAAACAAGGCCGTCTCTTCGTTTAAGATTAAACTGCTAAAAATCTTTTGATTTCATCTTTGCTGTTCATGGCATCTAGGTAGCCAAGTTCGATGAGTTTTCCGCAGTACTCGGGGTCGAAGAGTAAATAGCTTGTAAGCTCAGATGATTCACCAGAGCCACCGAGGCCACCAATTAAGTAGCGCATAATTTTAGGAAGCTTGTTGAACTTACCTGCAGCTAAAGCGCCGATATCTTGTGACGGGCGAATCCATAAATACTCGACGGGACGTAATGACATCTCTTTTAGTAAATGCGGTGGCACTGACTTCAAAGTGTTGTTCACGCGAGCCATACGCTCCATATCGACTTCGATGGCATCAAGCAGTACGGCGTTCATCATTACGCCAAGCACTCTCGCAATAGACGGTTCACTCGAAGGCTTAGTGGGAGCAACTGGCGCCAAATGATCAGGACGTCTCACACTCACAACTATGAGCTTATCTGCGCCTAAGTGAATCGCCGGACTAAGCGGAGCTGTGTTTCGGAGGCATCCATCACCGAAGTAAGTATCGCCAACTTTCACTGACGGGAAGAAGAGTGGAATAGCAGCCGATGCCATCACGTGCTCAACAGTAATCTTTGCGTGATGGCTTTCGCGCCGATTGCGATCCCAAAGTTTAATTCCGTCGCGAGCTTGCACGAAAGTAATGCTGTTTGAAGTGTTATAGTCCATCGCCGTCACCGCAGCAGCTTCAAGGTAACCTTTGTTGATTTGTTCCTGTATGCGTTCAACAGGAACATTTGTCGCTAGAAGCTCGCGAAGCGGTTGTGTATCTAAAAGTGAGTGAGCGCGCTTGCGCTTGCGAAACCCGCCGAGTGCAGTATCTGCAAGCCAGCGAGCTCCGATGTGTCCAAGACTTACGGCATCAGTTCGAAATATATTATCGGTTTCTAATCGCGCCCATGTATCAACTAAGTCTTTGCAAGATTTTACCGGGTCATTCCAAGTCGATGCCATGAACGCAGTATTGATTGCGCCTGCGCTAATTCCGGTGATGATCGAAATCGGAAGACTTTTTTCTCCGGCAGCTGCAATTTCAGTAATAGCTTTCATCACTCCCGCTTGATACGCACCACGCGCACCACCACCGGAGAGAACTAAACCTACTTTACTGCTGTTGGAACTAAAAT
>JAYSYM010000498.1:0-3709 GCA_043727635.1 Bdellovibrionales bacterium
TGATCAAAATTGATCGTGTAAATCATGTACAAGCCACCTTGGAGATCAAGACCAAGGTTAACTTTTTTCTTGAAAGGAAGCTTTGTAGTTTCGATGTTAGCGCCAGTTAATGTTGGCGTGATGTAGAGACCCGCAAGAATAATCGCGAGTACTAGAATGATAAATTTAAATTTCCACTGTTTGCTCATGTTGCTTTTACCTCAGTCGCTGTAGCAGCGCTTGTCGCCACTTGGCTTCTTAAAACTTTAATTCGCACATTAGGTGCAATTTCGAGAGTGATGAAAGTTTCAGTGAGACCTTCAACAGTTCCGAGAATTCCTGAAGCTGTAACAACTTCGTCGCCGCGTTTTAGTTTTTGCAAAAACTCCACGTGAGTTTTTTGTTTTTTGGCTTGAGGGCGAATCATGAGGAAGTACAAAACTACCATCATGAATGCGAACGGAATTAACTGCATGTACATTGGCGGTGAACTACCTGGGGCGCCGGGTGCACCTTGTGCAAAAGCTGATGCAGACTCAAAAAGGAAAAGCATTGAATGAGGCTCCTTGGATATCAGAACTGGAATGTTCTTTTAAAGGCCTGATTCTATTTACGGAAATGGCTTCTGGGCAAGCTTTATGAGAAGCGCCTAAGAAAACCGACTGAGGCAGAAGTTACGATACTCGGCCCAGCGGCCTTGCCGGATGGCAGCACGAGCTTTGCTCATAAGTTGGAAATAAAAATGAAGGTTGTGAATGCTGTTGAGGCGAGACGATAAGATCTCGTTACTGACGAAGAGATGGCGTAGATACGCTTTTGAGTAGTTCTTGCAGGTGTAGCAGTCGCATTCCGGGTCGAGCGGGCTTGGGTCTTCGCGGAATTCGTTTCGCTTAATGCTAACTTTCCCCTGCCACGTATAAAGCGTTCCGTTTCGTGCGACACGAGTTGGGAGAACACAATCGAACATATCGATGCCTGAATCTATAGCAAGAATGAGGTCGAGCGGAGTGCCGACACCCATAAGGTAGCGTGGCTTATTCTTAGGCATTTCTGGCACAGTTTCTTGAACAAGCTTATGCATCAGCTCAATCGGTTCGCCCACTGAGAAGCCGCCCATGGCGTAGCCCGGAAGCTCAACACTGGTGATCTGCTCTAAACTTTTCAGTCTGGTTTCGCGATCGAGACCACCTTGCACAATCCCGAACAGTAAACTTTCTTTTCGGGTCATCGCTTCTTTTGATCGCTTGAGCCAACGGAATGTCATGTCCATTGATTCGATCGTTTGTTCGCGAGTTGCTGGGTACGGAAGACATTCATCAAATGCCATGATGATGTCAGAGCCTAAATCCATTTGAATTTGCATGCTCACTTCTGGAGAAATGAAATGCTTGTTGCCGTCGAGATGCGAGCGGAATTCGACACCTTCTTCAGTGAGTTTTCTTAGTTGGCTTAGCGAGAATACTTGGAAGCCGCCTGAGTCAGTGAGAATTGGTTTGTTCCAATTCATGAACTTGTGCAGGCCACCGAGTTTTGCGATCGTTTTTTCGCCCGGTCTCAGATGTAAGTGATAAGTGTTGCCGAGTACAACTTGGCAGCCAGAAGTGAGTAATTCTTCTGGGGTCATGGCTTTTACAGTCGCTCTAGTTCCAACTGCCATGAAAACTGGAGTCTCGATAACACCATGATGAGTGTTGAGTCGCGCGGCTCTCGCATGACCCTCAGTCGCAACGATTTCGAATGCGCCAAGGGTATCGGCCATCGGCTTTTCTATTCGAGCTGCTTCTTCAAAACTTTGAACGTTCATCTGTTTGTTTCTTGGGTCCAAACCGTTAGGTCACCGTAAGAGAAAAGTCTAAACCGTTTTTCGATGGCCCATCTGTAGCATGATTTCACGGTTTGCAAATCAGAAAATGCGGCAACTAGTGCTAGCAATGTCGATTTTGGCTGGTGGAAGTTCGTTAAGAGGCGGTCAACGACTTGGTATTCAAAGCCAGGCCTTATGAAAAGATTTGTTTCGCCAACAAAGTCACCATGAGCGTTCGGCTTAAGGATTTGCTTCGGAATCGATTCAAGTGCTCTTGTCACCGTCGTTCCGATCGCCCAAATTTTATGTTTCGCAAGCTTTGCTTGCTGAATCGTCTCCCAAGTTTGTTTCGGAATTTCACTCCACTCAAAATGCATTTCATGTTGATCGAGTGTGTCGCCAGTGATTGGAAGAAAAGTTCCAAGGCCTACGTGCAAAGTCATGTCTGCGATGTAAACGCCTTTAGCTTTTAGGTCATCGAGATTTTTTTGAGTGAAGTGAAGACTTGCGGTCGGAGCAGCAAGACTCCCCGGCTTTTCTGCCCACTTTGTTTGATAAGCCGTCGTGTCTTGATTGGTGTTGTGTCTGTTCGCTCTGGCTTTTTGAATGTATGGCGGAAGAGGCAGCTCGCCGTATTGCGAGAAAAAGTTTTCAGTGAGTGTTTCGCTCGGTTTCACAGTTTGTGGGCGGCCTCTTGCGATGAGTTCGAGAGAAATTCCTCCCGGCAAAGTTTGCTTTGTGTTTTGCTTCCACTTGCTTGCAGGACACAAAACCTGCCAAGTTCCCGCCGCATGCGAACTGGTCGACGGTGCATTCTCACTCAAAAACAATATTTCTAGCTGCTGCTCGGTGAAAACTCTCCGCTTCAAAACCTGCGTATTATTAATAACGAGAACGTCACCCGCTTCGAATTTATTCAGCAACTGCTCTAGCGAAATTTCGCGCGGCTGTTTGTTCTCGACTAGCATCACGCGAGTAGTTGGCGCACGCTCAGTCGCGATAAGTTCTTCTGGGTATTCGAAATCAAGTTCAGTTGTATTCATTGAATGCGGGGAACTTAGCTTGGCGGTCTCGATTGTGCAATGTTCATATATCGGCAAGAATGTTGGTATATTGGAGTTGAAGTATAAAGAGCGATCTCAGGAATGCAGAGGCGCATCCATTGCGTTAATTTTTATTTGCTCTAGAGCAAATAAAAAACCCGGTAACATGCGACTGCTACCGGGCCAACCTTGGGAACCAATGAGACTGCAAAGCTTTGGGGGATCCACAGACTCATACTCTTTGTGACTCCATGGAGGTAGAGTCACTTTCAATCACAAATTAAGAAGAACTAACAGAGCGCACCTAACGATTGCGTTGATCGCGATCGTTGCGGATGCGAACAGGGCTAACTGCTGGTGTGAATCCGAACGTTGCAACGATCGTTGCAAGCGCCGCAAACACATAAGGAAAAGCAAAACTTAAAAACACTGGATCATTCATCGAGCCCCCTGTTCGATCGACTTCATGATTTCTTGCACTCGACTTAAAATCATGATCCGAGCTGAGCGATTACTTTCTGCCTTTAGCATTTCAGATAACCGTTTTAGTTCACCAGTCAGCTGCTCTAATTCCTTGAGCGGCATAAACTTCCCCCTTCGTAAAGAGATCACTTAGCCCCGTCCAATCCTTCGGCGGGTGCCTGGTGTTCTCTTAAGGTATGACAACAGAGATGTGTCGAGGGGTTAAACTTTTTGGCGTTAGATGTGGCCTAATCTCTACACGAATGACACTTGCACAATGCCTTAAAATTTGGCTGGAGAGGTCATATTTTCGAGCTGAGAGGCCGGTATGTTTCTTGGGCCTTCGTTTGACATTAATTCGTCGCTACCGTTATAACTTCACTACCTCACAAACTCTTATGGATTAAATAAGTTTGTACAT
>JAYSYM010000499.1:0-1093 GCA_043727635.1 Bdellovibrionales bacterium
TATGCAACTCCGATTATTAATCATCCTGAAGTGGCGATCTTCGGTATGTACAAAATCCAAGAACGCCCAATCATTCAAGACGGCGAATTGGCCGTAGCTAAATATATGAACTTTACGGTCACTTGTGACCACAGACTTATTGATGGCGCTGTAGCTGCAAGATTTCTTACAGCCTTTATTAAGCGCATCGAGAATCCGGGCGTTCTTATGCTCGATATGATCTAAGGAGCAACAGATGGCAGTAGAAAATTATGATGTGGTAGTTGTTGGATCAGGTCCCGGTGGTTATGTTGCTGCTATTCGCGCAGCACAGTTGGGCTTTAAGACTGCTATTATAGAACGAGAAAAATTAGGTGGAGTTTGTTTGAATGTGGGATGTATTCCATCAAAAGCGCTTCTTGATTCAAGCGAACATTTTCACGATGCCGCTCACGGAGTTTTAGCTACTCACGGTGTAAAAGTTCAAAACGTTGAGCTTGATCTTCCGAGCATGATGACTCGCAAAGAGAAGATCGTAAAAGATCTTACTAATGGTGTTGCGTTCATAATGAAGAAAAATAAAGTTGAACGCTTTGAAGGTTGGGGCTCAATCACTGGTGTTAACAACGTGCGAGTGACTGGCAATGACGGCAAAACAACTGATCTTCACGCTAAACAAATCATGATTGCGACGGGCAGTGCTCCGATTGAACTTCCGTTTGCAAAATTTGACGGCAAGAAAATTATCTCAAGCACTGAAGCGCTTTCTCTTCCTGGTGTACCGAAGCATTTGATTGTTATCGGTGGTGGAGTTATCGGCTTAGAGCTTGGATCTGTTTGGCTTCGCTTGGGAGCAAAAGTTACTGTTATCGAATTTGCTCCGCTGATTGCAGCGACCATGGATAATGGTCTCTCAAAACTTCTGATGCGTATTCTTACAAAACAGGGCATGGAGTTCTTGCTGAATTCAAAAGTTCAAGACGTCAAAGTCAAAGGTGACAACGTTGAAGTGACTTACGAGTCTGAAGGTAAGACGACAACCATCTCGGGAGATATGTGTCTCGTCGCTGTAGGGCGCAAAGCTTACACCGAAAAACTCGGGCTAGAGTCTGTC
>JAYSYM010000500.1:0-11172 GCA_043727635.1 Bdellovibrionales bacterium
AGCCAGCTGCAACTTCACGTATGATGTAGAGCGCTTGTTCAATGGAAAAAGAAATTTCGCCCTTTTTCATTCGGTTGAGAACTTGGCGAAGATTTCTACCTTCGACGTAATCCATCACCAAAAATGGTTGGCGCTTTTCAACTCCGAAATCGTAGATCGAAACAATGTTACTGTGAGAAAGATTGACTGCGATTCGAGCTTCAAGTCGGAACATGTCGATGAATTCAGGGTTCTCTGAGAATTGTGGAAGAATTCGTTTAATGGCAATGAACTTAGAGATGTTATTGTGGCCTTGATTGCTCTTCGCAAGATATACTTCGGCCATCCCGCCAGTCGCGAGTTTCTCAAGGAGAATGTATTTGCCAAAAGTTTCAAAGCTTTGCGACACTGAGTTCCTTAAACCAGAGGTAGTTCTGGTTACTTCTTTTTCGGCGAAAATGCCTAAGCTCTTGATGGTTTAGGAGATTCTTCGACGAACGTCTAGGCAGACGGAGATCATATGCTCTGGGTGGGACTCACAGGCGGAATTGGTACGGGTAAATCGACCGTTACTCGCATTTTGAGACAGGCCGGGATCCCAGTTGTGGATGCCGATGTTCTAGCTCGTGAGGTCGTTAAAGCGGGAACCGAGGGACACGGGGAAGTCATAAAAGCCTTCGGTCCAGCCTCCATAGATCAAAATGGCGAGCTCAATCGCAAAGAAATCGGCATGAAAGTTTTCAATGATCGCACCAAGCTCGAAGTGCTCGAAAGAATTATTCATCCGCGAGTTCGAGCCTTGTGTTTACACGAGAAAAATCAGCTCGCCGCCGCAGGAAATGCAATTGCAGTCTACGATGTCCCTCTTCTTTTTGAAAAAAAATTAGAGGCTTCCTTTGATCAGGTTGTCGTGGTGACTTGCGATCCGCAAATTCAAATAGACCGCTTGATCAAACGCGACGGATTTACAGAAGACGAAGCAATCAGGAGAATTGCAGCACAGCTTCCTCTCTCAGAAAAAGTGAAAGCCGCTCACTTTACGATTCACAACGATGGATCAGCTCTTGATTTAGAAAAACAAGTCTCAAATTTGCTTGAGAAATTAAGAAAGATTTAAAAAGCCCAAACAGTCGCAAGCCCGACACCAGCTTGCTGCGACTTCGTTCCGACAAGTGTGATGCCGTCTAATCGAAGACTAAACGAGCCACCCACCGAATATTCTACGCCAATACCAACTCTTAGAAGATAGTGCTCGAGTAAAAGTACAGTTGCGATTTGGTCTTCCGGGTCAATTAACACTGCCAAACCGAGTTGATGATACGGACGAAAGCGAGAGCGCGAGTGATTCCATCTGCGAGAAAACGAAAGTAATCCATTTTCGTCGCTCATAATTTCGCCGCTCAGAACGTACGACCGAAGATTTGCGCCCGCAAACTGGTGTTGAAGTGAACCTAAATAATGCGGATCTGCTTTGTCAGTTTTATTTCGTCCCCATAGCGCAGTGCTGCCAATCGAAAAATCTTGTCGATAGCGATAGAAGTAAGGTCCAGCGCGCCGACGCGTCGAGAGAGGAATAGGGGGCGGAATGGTTGGACTAGTAGTTAAAATTTTCGACGGATCAACTTGCACCGCCTCTTCTTCAGTTTCCGAGTCGCGAAAATCTGGCGAAGGTTCAGTTGGTGCGCCAAACACCGATTGAGTGAACGCGACTAAAGTCAAAAATAAAACTGACGTCACAAGTTGCATGAGGAAAGTATATCCGATCGGCTAACTTTGATAATAGAATTCTACAAATGAAATCATTTAATACTTATGCAAGTCTTCTCATCGTGCTTTTCAATATATTGCTCGGCGTATCCATTGCTGATGCGAATATAGGTCCAGCAAATGATTACACCATTCACCAACAATATTTGAGCCCTCGCGCTGTTGGAATGGGTAATGCGTTCGTTGCCGTAGCGGATGATGAGTATGCGCTTTTTTATAATCCAGCGGGACTAGCTTGGCTGGACGGCGGAAAAATGAATTTCGGTGTTGGCGCGATGGGCGACATCGATATTCCAACTTTCTTCGGTGACTACAAAGAAGCGTCCGATAAAAAAGGCGATGATGTAGGAGAGATGACAAGTCTCTTGCAGCGTAACTACGGAAAGCATTTTTCTGCTCGCGCACCAACTGTGGGTGCATTTTGGGTGCGTCCAAATTGGGGGGTTGCGATAATTCCTGCAGATTTAAGTTTGGAACTGGGAATTGCGCGCAACGGACTTCCAGCAATTGGAGTTGTTGGAACAAACGATACGACACTTGCCTACGGGCGAGCGTGGCCAATTAAGATTGCTTACGGAAAGTTAGCAGTCGGCGTAACTGGCCGAGCCGTCTATCGACTTTACACAAACAAAGTGGTGAACGCAGCAGAGTTCGCTCAGGAGAGCGATATCTTCAACGAGACTGATGCAAAAGAGGGTTTCACTGTCGATGCCGACGTCGGCGTGATGTACGCCTACCCAAAACATGACAAAGGCTTTTTCAAAAAATGGTTCCGTCCAACTATTGGTGTGGCTGTAAGAAACGTTGCCGACTACGGATTTACCAGCAACTTCAATGTGCTCGGAAAAAATACCACAGGGCCTGAGCGTGCTCGTCGACGCGTCGACGTCGGCGCCAAGTTTGATCTTAAAGATTGGTGGATTTGGAAGGCGCGCCTTGCAATTGATCAGCGCGACATCGGGCATGACAACTGGAATTTCCAGAAGGGAACTCACATCGGAGCTGAGTTCTTGTGGAAAATTACAGGGTGGTGGAGAGGTGGATGGAGAATTGGCTTAAACCAAATGTATCCGTCTCTCGGCTTAACGGCGAAGCTTGGCATCTTTCAACTTGATGTTGCAACGTACGGAGAAGAAGTGCGCTCAAGTGTTGATAAGCAGCAAAACCGCCGCTACCTTGCAAAAGCCAGCATTGACTTCTAAAAACAGTTAACAGTTGGCAGTTAACAGTTAACAGAAGCAGTAGACAGTTAGCAGTTAGCAGTTAGCAGTTGGGGGATTTTGCGAGGGTGAAGAGGCACGCGCCGAGTTCGTCGCACAGTGAAGCCGCTTCGTTAGAATTGTCGAGCATTTCGAGAATCGCTGCGCATTCGCGCTGTGAGCCTAAAGCCATATGATAAAAGCGCCGGCGATCGGCTTGGGTAGGTTTCGCCGAGCCTTCAGCTAAGTTTAAGACAACCGAGCTTGCAGCTCTTTGGAACTGGTCTCTTAAGTTAGGCGGGCCTTTTGGCTTTGTCGTTTTATAAAATCGAAGTGCTAACTGGTAGGTTTTAAAATTCTTCAATGACATATAGAGCTCCTTTTTGATGAATTGCTTTTCAAAAACCTGGAAAGCGATTCAACAAATAGGAGCGACAACGGCGAAGTAGTCCGCCGCACCTCGGACAACGCCATTAACTTTGACTGCCAACTGAAACTGCTTCTGTTAACTGTTAACAGTTAACTGACTTAGTATCGCATCGTAAATTTGAAAACGTACCGGCGATCTTCTTTTTTCGCCGGATAGGTACCGACTTCTTCGCCAAAGGTAGCGAACTGCAATTGGAATTGCTCAGTCGCGAACTCAGCGCCACCTGTATAGTAACGTTGATTCATTCCTCCGCGAAGAAAGAAAAAGTCTGCAAAGTTAAGCTCACCACCTGCATGAATCAGTCTGGACTTGTCCGGCTGTCGACTGAGGTTAGTGAGATCACGCATCTCGCCAGTTAATGTCATGCGAATGTGTTTTGAAACAATAGGCGACAAACTAAATCCCGCATCTACTTTTTGAGTGACATGCTTTGGTCGCCGGTCACCGACGCGATTAAACAATCCGTCTGATATCGTGAAGCTCGTTCCGCCGACATCTTGCACTGCTGCAGAGATTGCAGGTAACCACTGGACGGGGGCAGTGATTATTATTCCGGTCACTGCGGATATTCCCATGCCCTCGGCTCCGAAGGTTTCGACGTTTAAATTGGTGGTTGCGATCGGAACAGTTGTATCTACTTCGGTCCGATCAATAAGCTTCGCACCAACTCCAAGTTTTACAATGCCGCCAAATAATCTGAAGTTGTATCCAAGAGCCAGAGCAAAATCGTTGACGTAGCGAATTGTGTAATTTGTGCGAGCAGCATCAGTGTAGCTGTCATGCTCTTGCTTGTAGTGAAGTCCGAAGCCAAAGTTTTCGAGAATAATAGAAGGAAAGATTTGGGCCTTCATGTGAATCGGACCCGTAGTTGCTCTTGTATTCATTTCAGTCAGAATATTCTGTGGTTTGAATGATACGGCTTTTGAAAAGTTTTTAGAAGTAAACGTCTTACCTGTCTCTGCTCCCACCGTGACTTCGGGATCGGCGATAGTGAAGGTTACGTCTCGAATTTTTCCGAGACCTGCGGGATTTAGTAGGACTGCAGTCTCGTCATTCACGGTTGCCGTATAGGCTCCACCCATCGCGTTTTGTCGAACGCCCGAGTAGAACTCAAAAACTTGCTGAGCATTGGCTTGAAATGCAAAAGCGGTGAATGCGATGAAACTAAGAAGGCTGACTCGCAAGAGTCTTAGCGTTTTCATGTCATATAGATCGGCTGAAGAATGGCTCATCGTGAGACATCGGTTCCAAAATTCGTCTAAGGTCGAGGCGTCCGTCGAGGTGTCAGTCGCGGCTTTAGTCTGGCTAGTCCAAACGCGCAGGCATGCAAAACAAAATGCCTGCAGCTGAGCCGAATATTCGTTAGAATTTTAATGAAGCCTCGGGAGAAAAAATGAAATCAAAACTACTTGTACTACTCGCAGCCACACTCGCACTTCCGTTTTTAACTGCGTGTGAATCTGAAGAGGACCGCACGTTGGCGGCTGCTGAAGCCTGCATCAATCGATCTACCGCTGCGACAGTCGACGCTTGTGTGGCTAAAGTAGCGGGAATGGAAAGCGAAGATGCTTACATGATTCGCTGCTCATCTCACTTCATCGCGCAGGACATTACTGAAGCAAAATTGGCGACTGGTTTCGCGCAGATTAAAAACTCAACTGTCGGTGTTGTTCCCAGTATGACTTTCGCGATGTCGTATCTAATGTTCGACAACGTAGCGATCCCTTTGCACACGTCAACAATTGCTAAGTATGACTGCGTCCGTTCAGGAGTGAAGTCACTTTACAATTTCGTTGTGCTTTCTGATTTGGCGGCTGTGTTCTCCAATGTTCCAACAACTCCCGCTGGGCTGGCCAATGCCATCAATATGTTAGGCCCGGGTAGCGATACTCAAATTGGTGATCGCGCTGTCGAAATCAAGACTATATTCTGCGACCAGGGCAATTTTAGTGGGACTGATATCTGTACTAAAGTGAATGCAGCTTATACAGCTGCAAACGGTAACGTTGCTGCCCTCGGCGCCCAAATAAGAGACCTACTAGATTAGTATTTAAGTCTCGTCCAGTTCCCTCGGTCCCACACCTGCCGCGACTCCCTTATCGAACGCGATTTTGATAAGATTTAAGAGGGAGTTGCAGGATGCGTTTCAGTCTCGTGATCTTAATCACCATCTCTTTACTTTCGACTTCGTGTAAAAATTTATTTTCGGAGCTCGCGAAGCCTGAAGCTGATGCTGCGATTTTTTACGCAGCTAAACGCTACTCAGATGCCCGACTTTACGAAGATGCCATAAATAAAATATATGAATTAAGTGACGAGTATTATGCTCGACGTGATGTGCAGGTGTTTCTTGCCTCGGCGTTCGCAGGAAAATGCGGCCTTGATTTTTTAACGTTCGCTCAGTCAGTCATCGATAACCCAGGCCTTCTTACTCCAATGGAGTTAGCACTTAATCACATGAAAGCCGTTAACAGTGAGGCGGACTGTGAAACTGCAGAGTCGCTTATGATTGCTGTTTCCCCGAACCTCGATGGAATCATGTCTGACAGCACCGATGATGCGGTTTACATGGCGTTCATTGGTCTTGCAAAAGTTGGCGCTGTTCTTTCGCGTGTCGCTGATACAGCTGCACAAACTGACAACGACGGCGTCATCGATATAGGTTACAACGCTTGCGCAATGGCGGATGCTGATGCTCGCAAGATTGGTAGTGGCATAACTTTGCTCTACAACAACTTACTGACCACAAGCGGTACCTTCGCATCTAAGATGAGTCAGATGACAGTCATTTGTGCTCTAGCTGGAGCTACTTGTTCAAAAACAGACGGCTCGACATTTACTGCTGGAGAATTGGTCGCAATTAAAGGCGTTGTTGATTACAACCAATTTGGTGTCGGTGCCGACGCAGTTTATCCATCATGTCCTTAAGGAATAAATGAAAGTTCGCTTCACCCTTTTCATTTTAAATTTGCTACTAGCTGAAACAGCTAGTGCTGGCGCTTATAAAGAGTGGTGGAGTTCTGCGCGCGGCATGGGGATGGGTGGAGCTTACACATCAGTGGTCAGAGACTCCGACGCAATTTTTCTAAATCCAGCAGCACTTGCTCGGGTGACCGGTGTAAATTGGACCGCAATCGATCCTCGCGCTGGCGTTAATAATCTCGGGGTGATGGAGGAGTACACAGCTTTCAAAGGAACCAATGACATTGCGGCGTATGTTAATAGCCGCTGGGGTAAGCAGACTTGGGCCGGTGGAGGAATAAAGAGCGCTGTTACTTTTCCATATTTTGGAATGGCAGCTTTCGGTGCAAGTGATCTGTCGATGTTTGCAGAAAATCCGGCGAACCCAGTTGTAAATCTCGAATATTCGGCTGACTACGGTGCGGCGATTGCTGGCGCTGTTGATCTCGTTCCTACCATTATGAGTATTGGAATGTCAGGGAAGCGCATCACTCGAGTTGGAACGTCGTATCCACTGCGTGCTTCGACAGTTGCGAATGTGAACGAAGAGGAAATTAAAGCTGAATTAAAAAATCGCGGGAGTGGTTACGGACTTGATGCTGGAATTCTCATCACACTGCCAACTGTCGTGAAACCAAGTTTAGCTATTGTTTACAAGAATATCGGCTATACAGTGTTTAATCATGAAGGCGGGAAGAGGGCTCCCGCGCGGATTGCTCCCGATCTAACAATCGCCGGCTCGCTTGAAGTCGACGCGGCATTGATCACGCTGACTCCTTCTTTCGAGTTGAAATACGCAACTGATCAGAAAACTCAAATCGGTAAGAAGCTTCATCTCGGATTCGAAGTCGGCTTACCTCTAATTGACATTCGCGCAGGCTTGCACCAAGGTTACTATGCGTTGGGAGCGGGATTCGACATCGGCGTTATGCGAGCGGATCTGGCGACTTACGGAGTTGAGCTTGGCGAATATCCGGGTCAACACGAAGATCGAAGATACATGGCGCAGGTCACGTTTGATATCGGCTTCGACCTCGGAAATTTCAGCGGTAAAGATTCTAAGACCGGCAAGCGCACTCGGCTAAAGCAACGTCGTTAATCCGAGGAACAGTGCTCACAATTCGAGAAATTTCTAGCCCTGACGACCAGAGAGTTCATCTTGGTCAATTCAATCCTTCCACTTGCACGTGGGTGGTGTCCGATGCAAAAGCAAAATTCGATTTGCAACGTCAGCTTATTGGGAAAAATGGTTTCCTCGACGGACTTGCTGTGGTTCGCGCGAGCGAGTTGTGGAAAGTTTTGTTGACGCGCCTTCGACCTGATCTGCAGCTAGTTTCATCTAATTTCATAACTACACTTATCAGCGAACAACTTACTAAGTTTGAATTTGAATGGGCGAAAACTTCTGGTGCAGCTGAAACCGCGACCAGCTATATGAGTCAGCTCATGCCGATCTTAGCTCACGAACAAGGTAAAGAACGTTTAGAAGATTGGTTCGATAAACATGAAACAGCAAAGACTCGATGGAAGCACTGGGCTGATCTTTGCTTTGAACTTTGGAACAACTTTCTTGATCAGGGAGTCATCGCACCAGCTTGGGTGAGTGGTGTACTCGTCAACGAAGAAAATTTCGAGCAAGTTTGGCAGCGAGATTTGATTTTTGATTTAGGCGCTGAGTTCAATCAAGTAGAAGCCGACTTAATTAATATTTTGAAAAAGAAACTTGATGTCACTGTGTTGCGGCCAGCTCCCGAGTGGCAAGAAGAGTACCGCAAAACACTTTACGCTTACGAGCTGCTGCAGTCCGACCGCACCGAGCGAACCGAGCCGGTAAAAATAGAAAAAGTTGCGGGCACCTCATCCAAGACGTACCAAAAATTTACCACCATGATTGCAGAAGTGAAGAATGCGACTGCGGTCACACGTCAGTGGCTAGAGGCGGGAGTGAAGGCGAGCGATATCGCCATCGTCGCTCCTGACATCGAATGCTATTGGCCGTCGCTCTTTCCTTACTTAAGAGAAGAGGGAGTTAGTTCTCAAAAAGACGTTGTCGCTCGGTTGCATACATTCCCTGAAATTTCGCAATGGATGGCCACTCTACGTTTAAACTCTGGTTCGGTAGCAGAGTCAGATCTTGAGGTCAGTCTCTATGATCAAGAATCTCGGCCTGTCATTACTTATGACCGATTCCGAGTTCTCTACACTGCAATTTATGATCGGGACGATCTTTTGCGGGAATCAAAAATTGCACAGCTTTACAAGGTCGAGCACCAGCCGGGATCGCAACTTTACCGTGACGAATTTGTTGCATGGGCTCTGAAAGCGTGGGCATCGAAGGATAAACAAGCCGACACCAATCGCATCGAAAGACTTTTCAAGCAATTCTTCACCGATTGCTCGCCATCAGTGCGGTTGCCGACTTCACGGTGGCTTTCATTTTTAGAATTATTAGCTGCAAATGGTGAAGAGAGAATTATACCTGGAGATTCAGAAGGTGTTTCGTGCATCAACCTGCGATCGGCAGAGAATAGTCCTGCGACACATATGGTTTTTCTCGGGCTAACTGAACATGCGCTGAAAGCTAGTTCTAAAACGTCAGTTATTTTCGGTGATACTCTCTCGCTTGCGACTCAAGTTGGCTTTCACTTGAATTCTCCTGAGCACAGTAAGCTTGAGTTTGAGGTTCGATGGATGACTGAGAACTCTCGAAGACATTTGCACCTTTATACTCCTGAAACAGATTTTGATGGAACGATTCAGCCTCCGTCGTGGATTTGGGTCCAAGGACGCGGCGAAACTGACGTACTTCAATTCTCGGTTCCGCAAAAAACGCGCTGGGATGAAATTCAACAATCTGGTTGGAGTGAGATCGCAGAAGTTCGAGGTTGGACAGATGGGCATCGAGCAAAAGTTTCTGAATCAATTGAACAAGATCTCGGAAAGCAGCCGCTTCCAAAATTTGCCGCAGATTTTAAAATTCCTCTTTCGCCCTCGACGATCGAGAATTACGTGGATTGCCCATTTATTTTCGCGTCTAAGAAGCTTTTCGGTTTGCAGGATAAAGCGTTCCTTGATTTAGACGTGGATGCAGCCACTCGAGGCAGCATCATGCACTCATTGTTTAAGCTTCTGCTCGAGGAGCCGAGTCTTGAGTTGTCTGAAGCTAGAATCGAAGAACTAGTTGATACTGCGAGGCCAGATGGCGCCGACTCATTCGATGAAAAACTATGGCCGCCGCTAAAAGTTCGCTACGTTCAGCTCGCAAAGCGATTCCTTGAATTCGAAAAGGATTGGCGAAGCAAATTTCCGCTGGCTAAGACGATAGCAAAAGAGCATTCGTTCAATGGATTTATTCAGGCGAACGGAAGTTTAAGTCAAACCGAAGGTGTTGCGCAATTCCGAGGTCGATTTGATCGTATCGATCAAGATGATCTGGGCAACTACGCAGTATTGGATTACAAAAGTTCGCCGAACGATCTTCGTCAGCATGGCTCATGGCTTAAGAACAATGAGATTCAGCTTCTCCTGTATTCGTTGGCCCTTGAAAACGGCATCGCTTCGCTACCACCAGGCGAAGTCGTTGAAGCTGTCTACTTTGTCGCGCGTACGATGGAGCGAGAAACTGGGCTCAGACTTTCGGATCGTGAACAGGGTCTTTTCGTTCTAGAAGGCCGCGGATCCAGCAAGGCTACCTCAGAGCAAAAAGAAAAGCTGTACGCTCAGATTCGCGGGATGCTTGCGGATATGTTGAAGCGAATGAGTGAGGGCGACTACGCCCCGAAACCAATAAGTACAAAAATTTGCGAACGTTGTAACTGGAGTTTATTGTGTCGAGCACCACATCTGAATTAGGTAGACCCGCCAAAAACGCAACAAGTGAGATCGTGCGCGCTGGCGCGGGTGCCGGTAAGACAACTGAGCTGACCAATCAGGTTTTGCAAAGAGCTGAATCATTCTTCGCTGAGCACGGCGAAATGCCTCGCATGATTGTAACGACATTCACGCGCAAAGCGACTCAAGAATTGCGCGAGCGACTGATGGTTCGTGCTCTTGATAGCAAGAAGCCCCACTTAGTCGAATTTGTTAATTCTAAGGCGCATCTTTATGTTTCTACGATTCATGGAGTCCTCGAAATTTATTTGAAACGCTTTGGCGCACCACTTGCGATCGATCCGAACTTTAAAGTTTTGAATCGCACCGATGCTGCAAAGCTTGCCCGAAAAGCACTTCGCGAAGTTCTTTTTGGAAACTTAGCTTACCAAGAGCTTCTAGAAACTTTTGACTTTAAAAAACTTACTCATCTTTGTCGTCAGTTTAACGAAGTTAAGCTCAAAAGCCAGACTGTTAAGCGACACGATTTAGATTCACTTTATTCAGCGCTAAATGAAGTTGGTCGAAATATTGCGATAAGAGTTGGAGACTTAAGCGAATCGATCTTGGCAGAAGCTCAAGGGCCGAAAGCGGAAGAGTGGACTGCGTATGCAAATGACCTGCGCTCTATTGCAAAGTCGATTGCGGTGTCCACCAATGTCGATGCTTGGCGAGAGGCCCGATCTAAAGCACTTGTTTCAGTTGTAGCCCTCAAGAAGCCGCGGGCGAATTCTAAATCCCCGACGGTAAGTGAAGAGATTTCTGATTACTCTAAAGAGATTCAAGATGAACTCTGCGATTTCGTCGAGTCTAACGATCCAGACACAATCGTTTTATTTGCAGAGAGTTTTGAGAAATTAGAAAAGTTGGCTTTAGAGTTTTCAGAAAAGTTTTTAGCGATGAAGCGCGAGCAGGGAGCCATTGAGATCACTGATCTTGAGCTGCTTGCTGGCGAGGGCATTCGAA
>JAYSYM010000501.1:0-1085 GCA_043727635.1 Bdellovibrionales bacterium
GTGTTTCGGCTAGCATTGCAGAATCGCACGGGGGCGCTCTGTATCTGGACGAAAACGAGCCCCATACGACTTTCGTTTTGATTCTACAAAAAAGTCATCGCCCCATTTAATTATTTTTAGTTTATATCAGTTATTGACACTCGCAGTGGCTCTCGACGGGCTGCCCGTTTTGATTTTCGTCGCAACGCGCTTCCTCGCAGACGGCTCTCTGATTTGCAGCACACTTAACTGAGCAACCGTTATCGAAGTAAGGACCTTGAAATTGGCCGCCGAACCATGGGCAGTAGTAACGGTCGATCGCGCGCGCCCAGCAGCTGTGCGTACGAGAGCGTGTCGCAAGATCTTCGATGCTTGCGTCTTGAGCATGAGCGAAACTGATTGCGAGAGTTGAGAGAGCGAATGAAGTCACCAATGTGGATTTAATAAGCTGAAGCATGTGTAAGTCTCCTTTTTAAGTTCGGAGCTTTAGCTAAGCCTGGCCGAGGTCGAGGGTCAAAGGACGTGATGAGTTGTGGAAAAAATTAATAAGTATTTGATCTACCTTATTTATTTTGCCTCGCCTGGACTCTTTTCTAGATTTTTCTAGCTCCTTAAAATCCAGTCTAGTTCTGCGTTTGATCAAAAGTCCTTGTCTTGACTTACACATTTTATGCTTATAACTTACATGTAACTTACACTTCTTTTACACTTCACTTACACGTGAAATATGAGAGAGTGCTTGAAGACCTGGACGAACTTGACCTGAACGAACTTGAACAGAAAGCCACCACCGATGACAAAACGTAATGAGCCAAAAATAGCGACTTCAAAAAAGGCAAAGCTCTCAGTTTTAACCATGGAGCGAGACGAAGTGGCAAATGTTCGCTCTGAAGCTCCGCTTCCACTTTCGTTCAAAGAAAAAAACGTTCTCGAATTTCTTGAAGCTTATTTGGCCGACAAAGGTGTCTCACCAACATATCAAGAAATTTGTGCGCACTTCGGGTTTGCGAGTTTCAATTCTGTTCAACGCTACCTTAAGCAACTCGAAGCCAAAGGTTACATCCGTTTACCTTGGGCTAATCAAAAACGCGCGATCACTCTTCTTC
>JAYSYM010000502.1:0-3680 GCA_043727635.1 Bdellovibrionales bacterium
TACAAGAGCTAGCGCAAGAGCTGTATCGCACGACTCCGAAGTATCAGGTTGATGCCGAGACGGGGCCCGACCACGACAAGATTTTTGAAATTTCTGTCTGGGTAAATGAATCGCAGGTTGCAAAAGGCGAAGGTCGGAGCAAGAAGGCTGCCGAGCAGGAAGCTGCGCGAGTAGCGCTAGAAATTATTGAAACGAGCAAAGCTCAAACTAATGAAAGTGCACCGATATGAAAAAGTTTAGAGCAGGATTCGTAGCCCTACTGGGCGAGCCGAACGCCGGCAAGAGTACGCTGACTAATTTACTGGTAGACGAGAAAGTCTCAATCGTTTCTGACAAGCCACAAACGACTCGTCAAAGAGTGACGGGGATTGTAACTACTAAAACTGAACAGATCATTTTTGTCGACGCTCCGGGTTTTGTTAGAACCAAAACGGGTGTTAATGAATTTCTGCAGTCTGAATTCAAAGACGTTGTGAAGAAAGCTGACGTACTGCTCATCTTGCTTGCAGCAGACGACAGCGAAGAGAAGGCAAAAGACATCGTAAAGATCGCACGTAGCTCGGATCGCAAGTGGGTCGTGGTCATTACAAAAATTGATCTTCTCGGTGGAACCCGGACTCCAAAATTCTTTAAGTATTTGGTTGAAGCAGAAGTTCCTTTCGTCTCAATTTCGGCAAAGACTCGAGCAAAAGAGGCGAGATCAGAAGTGATGGCTCGCATCGTTGAGCTTCTTCCTGAGACTGATCAACCTCTCTATGATCCTGAAATCTATACGACTCAAACCCTTCGACAGATGACTGCCGAGATCATTCGCGAGAAGTGTTTCGATTCTTTACACAAGGAAGTTCCGTACGGCCTTGCTGTTCTCATCAACAAGTTTGATGAAGAAGATCCAAAGCTCACAAGAATCTCTGCAGAGCTCTTGCTCGATAAAGAGAATCATAAAGGAATAGTCATTGGAGCTAAGGGAGCTACGCTAAAAGCAATTGGTAGCCTTGCTCGTCCAGAGATTGAAAAATTGCTGGGTGGAGTTCAAGTGTTCCTTGAGTTACACGTAAAAGTTAAAGAGGGTTGGACTAAAAACAAGCGCTTAATGAAGGAGCTAGGTTATGTCGTTCCAGAATGAGCGCAGTATCAATATTTCGCGAGTCGCAATCATCGGTCGACCCAATGTGGGCAAGTCGACGCTATTTAACTATTTAACTGAATCTCGAAAAGCGGTTGTTAAAGATCAGCCGGGCGTTACTCGAGACATTCTGATTGAGCCGGCGGAAGTTTGGGGCACCAAGTTCGACGTTATCGATACGGGCGGACTGACTGAAGCTGCCGATACATTCTCGGTGATGATCAGAGAGCAAGTGGTCGAGTTCCTAGCGTCAATTGATTTTCTGATAGTGGTGATGGACGGACGTGCAGGGTTGATTCCTGAAGATCGCGATATTATTCGAATCGCGAAAGAAACCGGTAAGCCGTTCTTACTCGTCATCAACAAAGTCGATTCAATTCAAAATTTTGAAACAGCTAAAGCTGAGTTCTATGAATTCGGCGTAGACGTGGCGTCTACCTCGTTTGAGCACCGACACGGTATGGATCAAGTTCTTGAGTGGATCGTTGAGAATGTTAAAAAGACTGATCACACGATTCGCGAAGGAATGACCGTCGCAATTGTTGGGAAGCCAAATGTGGGCAAAAGCTCTTTGGTGAATCGCTTACTCGGAGAAAAACGACTTTTGGTTTCTCCGATAGCCGGCACCACAGTGGACGCGGTCAATACGCAGTTTGAATACAATGGTAAGAAATTTATCTTCATCGATACTGCAGGTCTTCGTCGCTCATCAAAGCGTGAAGAAGATGTCGAAATCATTGCTGCCTTTAAATCGCATGAAGCAATTAGACGTGCAAACTTAGTACTTTTAATGGTCGACGGAACTGAAGGTCCAACGTCACAAGATCTAAAAATTCTTGAGGGCATTATGGATCTTCACAAGGCTGTTGTGCTGGTCGCTAACAAAATTGATCTCGGTGATAAAGAGATTCCGAATTTCCGCAAATGGTTTAAGGAGCGAACGGAAGATGAAGTTCACTTCTTCCCAGATATTCCAATCGTCTTCTTGAGCGCAAAAACGGGCAAGGGGATCGACGATTTATTTAAAAAGATTTTTGAGATCGAAGAGAAGCTTGGAATTCGAATTCCGACTCGTGAACTCAACGACTTCTTTATGGACGTCATTCGCCAAGCGCCGTCGCCGGTTTATGCGACGAAAGACGTTAAGTTCTATTATCTCACTCAGACTCATCAAAGACCTCCGGCCTTCATCGCATTTGCAAACGCACCTGATGGAGTGACTCCTGCCTATCGCAGATTCTTAGCCAAACGAATTCAAGCGCAGTGGGGTCTTGCAGGTGTTCCAATCCGTATCTTCGTCATGAAGCGCGGTCGCAAGAATTACGAGGACTAAATTGGTCAATCGTAAGCGAACCATTTGGGGAACTCGTTACGGATTCTACTTAGCCGCAATTGGTACAGCATTCGGGCTGGGTAATCTTTGGCGCTTTCCCTACATCGTTGCTGAAAATGGTGGGGGAGCGTTCGTTCTCCTTTACACATTCCTTGCTTTGTTTTTAGGTCTACCGCTGCTCATCGGCGAGCTGATGCTCGGCAAATTAACTCGAAGATCTTCGATTGTCGCAGTTCATAAAGCGTTGAGTGACCCGATGCTCACTCCGCAAGTGAATCCTCGGTCACCACTTCGTTGGATTGGTCGAGTAGCTCTAGTCTCAACACTTTTCGTTCTTTCGTACTATGCCGTAATCAGCGGATGGGTTTTGCATTTTCTAATGCAGTTCATCTTCGGTCACATGCACGCGAAAGGGTTTAATCCCGAAAAAGCTCTTGCCGTGCTCTATGAAAACGGTGTTTTGCAAATTGCTCTAGCGAGTGCGCACCTGCTGATTACGATTGTTGTCGTCGTGAAAGGTGTGCAAAACGGTATCGAGAAGTTCGTTGGCGCTGTGATGCCGGTGTTTGTGATTCTTTTGGTGCTGCTTGTGGTCCAATCGCTTTCGCTCCCGAGTTCTGGTGCGGCACTTCGGTTTCTTTTCTATCCTGATTTTTCTAAACTTACTTCGTCATCGCTGCTCTACGCTATCGGCCACATATGTTTCACGTTAAGTGTTGGCTTTGGAACAATGGTTACTTTCGGCTCGTACCTCTCTGACGATGAACATGTTCCGTCAGCAGGACTTCGAGTGACGGCTCTCGATACGTTTATCTCTCTCTTTGCTGGCCTTCTTATTTTCCCGATCATCGCAAGTTCAGCAATCGTTGTGTCGGGTCCAGATGTTTTATTTCAGGCTCTGCCGCGTTTATTTTTAAACCTCGAAAATGGCTTTATCTTTGGCGTTGCGTTCTTCCTCTGCCTTTACTTAGCGGCATTGGGTGCCAGCATTGGTTTGCTAGAAGGTATCGTTTCTAATTGGATTGACCGCGGCAGGCTTAGTCGTACGCAAGCAACTTGGGCAGTGGGTGCGGTGGCTTTTTGCTTAGCGGTCTTCCCGGCACTCTCGACCTCTACTCTGCAGAATCTTTCGTATCATGGTCGAGGATTGCTCGAAATTTTGGATGCTCTTTTGATCAACGGAGTATTACCGCTAACTGCGTTGGGCATCTCTTTTGTCGT
>JAYSYM010000503.1:0-3678 GCA_043727635.1 Bdellovibrionales bacterium
AAATCGATTATTGGCATTGTCCCAATTGGCTATGCGGATGGTGTTGCGCGAAACCTTACTAATCAGTTCAGAGTTTTGGTGCGCGAGCAGCGAGTGCCAGTCGTTGGAACAGTCTGCATGGACTATGTGATGCTCGACCTTACCGACCTCAAAGATCAAATGGAAAGTCTAGGCGAGGGCGAAGAGGTCGTGTTCTTTGGTAGCCAAGGTCGTGCTGAAATCAGAGCACTGGAATGGGCGCAGATTCTTGATACAATCTCATACGAGATCTTCACAAGAATCAGCAGTCGAGTGCCAAGGAATTATGTCAGCACCTAAAGAGTATCTTCCGCAGCAAAGATTCAAACGGCGTGCGTTTAACTATGCTCGATTTCGCATTCAAGTTAACAACGCGATCAACAACTTTGTTAATTCGATTCTCGAATCATTTAGAGTGTTTGTTTTCGACGTTGGCGATTTAGCTCGCTTCGGAAGTTTCGCGATCACCTCATTCTTCCGTCGGCCGTATCGCTTTCCCGAACTCTTCCAGCATATGGAATTTATTGGAAACAAATCAGTCGGAATTATTTGTCTGACCGGACTCTTTACCGGCATGGCTTTGACTTACCAAATTTATCTCGGATTCAAAATTGTTAATGCCACAAGCTTAGTCGGTCCAACGGTGGCGCTGGGTATTACCCGCGAACTTGGTCCGGTGTTAACTGGTCTGATCGTAGCTGCGCGAGCGGGTGGGGCGATGGCCGCAAGGTTAGCCAGCATGCGAGTAACAGAACAAATCGATGCACTCGAAGTAATGGCTGTTGAGCCAATTCAATATTTGGTTTCACCGCGTTTGGTAGCCGCTGTACTCGTCATGCCTTTGCTAACTGGCATCTTTGACTTCTTGGCGCTTGGCGGCTCTTACCTGCTCGGGATTAATGTGCTTGGCATGGATGCGGCCTTATTTTTAGATCGCACAGAGCTTTGGTTACAGCCATCGCATATTTTTGAAGGTTTATTTAAGTCAGCTGTCTTTGGATTGTTCTTCGCGATCATCTGTACTCACCGAGGATTTCACACAAAAGGTGGAGCTGAGGGTGTTGGTGCAGCGACCAACCGCGGTGTGGTTATGAGTATGGTGATGATTATCATTCTAGATTTCTTCCTCACTAATATGATCGACGCTTTCTACAAGCTCATCGGTGCAGGTGGGGGCTTGCGATGACGACCGAAGATTACAACAAAATGGAATCTGCGATCGAAGTCACCGACTTGAAGCGGACCTTCGATGGCAAAGATTTTGTTATTAACGGAATGAATTTAAAAATTCCAAAAGGGAAAATTACTGTCATCATCGGTTATTCTGGAACAGGCAAATCAGTTCTTCTAAAACACATTCTAGGTCTGTTCAAACCAACTTCGGGCTCGATCAAAGTTTTAGGCGACGAAATAACAGAGTTTGGTCCTGAGCAGCTTGCGAAACTTCGACATAAGTACGGAATGCTATTTCAGTACGCGGCATTGTTTGATGATATGAACGCAGTCGAGAACGTGATGTTCCCTCTCCGAGAACATCGTCGTGATTTAAATCGCGAGCAAATGCTTGAGATTGCTCATGAGCGTTTGAAAGAATCGGGCTTAGACGAAAAACATTTTCAAAAACTTCCGAGCGAATTATCAGGTGGTATGCGAAAGCGCGTTGGTCTAGCGCGAGCACTCGCACTCGGTCCTGAGATTCTCGTGTACGATGAACCCACCACTGGACTCGACCCAATTCTCACGGAAATGGTGGATAATCTTATCTTCAGCACTCATAATTTAAAGAAAGGAACTACTTCATTAGTGGTATCGCACGATCTTCACGCGGCTCTTCGAATCGGTGATTACTTGGCGATGCTTAATAACGGGAAAGTTCTTTTGTTTGGAACACCTCAGGATTTTCTCAACACTGATATTGATTTAGTGAAGAGATTCGTCTCAAAAGGTGTTCACCGAAAATAACGATAAGGTAGTGAGATAAGTGTTTTCATCTTTGTTTGGCACCCCAGAGTTTAAAGTTGGATTTTTAATCCTCCTCGCATCAGGTTTGATCGCGACACTCGCCCTGCGTTCGAGTGAAAACCCTAGTTATCTTGGCGGATCAAAGGATGCTTGGTTCCTTCTCGATGACGCTTCTGGCTTGGTAAAAAGATCTTCAGTAAAAATGGCCGGCATCGACGTCGGTATCATCGAAGACATCAAACTTCAAAACGGAAAAGCTCGCGTAGAGATGGTGATCAAAGCTGACGTTCCAATCACGCGCTCAGCGCGAATTGAAATTCGTCCGAACGGTATCTTGGGTGATAAGTTCGTCGAAGTCGTTGCTGGTGATCCGCGCGATCCACCGCTTCGCAATGGCGATCAAATTCTGATCGTTGATGACCGAGCTTCGATGGATCGACTCATTGGTGAAGTGAGTAAGATTACAAAGTCATTGGGAATGGTTGCTGAAAACATCAAAGCAGCTACCGAAGGTGATACTGAAAAGCCTCTCGGCAAAATTATCAGCAACTTAGAGACAATCACGACCGACATGGCTCAGCTCACTCGCGAACACAAAGGTCAGTTTAGCGAGATTATCGACAACCTTCATGAAACGACAGCTAACATTAATGAGTTGGTGAGTGAAGATGGCCCTGAGGGTTTGAAAGAGCGTTTAAAAGTCGCTCTTGATCGGATCGATAGCACTCTGAAGAACGTTGATGAGATTTCAGGTAAAATTAATCGTGGCGAAGGTACTATCGGTAAGCTTATCAACGACGAAGATACGGTTGAGCAGCTCAACACCGCTATCGAAGGTGTTAACGGTTTCCTTGATACCGCAAACAAACTTCAAACATCGTTCGACTATCACTCAGAATACTTAGCTAGCGACAGCTTAATGAAATCGTATATCTCTTTGAATCTTCAGCCTGGTTTAGACCGCTTTTATGAACTCGGAATTGTGCAAGATCCTCGAGGTGTAGTTAAGACTGAAACAATCACCACTACTGGCACGAACGGAAATAGCGTAGTAACTGAAGATCGTCGCTATGCCGATAAGCTAAAGTTCAACGCAATTTTTGGTAAGAACTTCTTCAACTTTACGCTCAAAGGCGGAATTATGGAGAATGCCGGTGGCGCAGGAGTCGACTTTTACATGCTCCGCCGTAACCTTCGCTTTAGCGCCGAAGCATATGACTTTACAAACCTTCAACTTAAAACCTACCTGCGTTATTCGTTCTTCAAGGGTGTCTACATTATCGGTGGCGGCGATAACCTTGCAGGCAACAGAGGAAGTGCAGGGGCCTTTGTCGGCGCCGGAATTTTCCTCACCAACGACGATCTAAAGTTGATGTTAACTAAGTTGCCAATGTAAGTTGAGGGCATGTTTAAGAATGCCCTGATTAGCACGTCCGATAAAACCGGTTTACTTGAATTCATAAAACCTTTGGCTGAACGCGGAATGAGAGTCGTCTCAACTGGCGGCACTTCAAAGTTCCTTCGCGACAATAAAATTAGCGTTGTAGAAGTCGCAGAGCAAACAGGGTTTCCAGAAGTAATGGATGGACGAGTTCGTACTCTCCATCCTTCGATCCACATGCCAATTCTCGCTCGCCAAAATGTTGCAGAAGACATGGCTTTGCTAAAGCAAAACAACTTAGAACCATTTGATCTTGT
>JAYSYM010000504.1:0-1079 GCA_043727635.1 Bdellovibrionales bacterium
GTAAAAGGATAGTTGGATGCGGCGACTTTAAGTCGGCGCAGCTAAAAGTTGCCACCTGAAGTCGCATGCTAATATACCAACATTTTTGCCAATATACCAACATTGCGAGTTGACGGTCGACCTGCGATTGCAACTCGTGTTCTGAAAGGGCAACTCATCTTTCAACGAGCAGAGCAGCACCACATATTTCCAACATTATAAATTAGAGTGTACGTTCGGAGATTATTTTTCCGTTTTTGATTTCTGAAATCTTAGTTGCAAGAGCTGCTAGATCGTCTTTGTCGTGAGTGACGAGCACAGTTGGAATTTTCCAAGCGGCAATCGCAGATTTAACGAGCGAACGCGCTTCGGACTTTAAATCTGCGTCGAGAGATGAGAATGGCTCATCAAGAAACAGCACTCGCGGGCGTGCGATCATCGCACGAGCTAAAGCCACTCGCTGCTTTTCTCCGCCCGAGATAACTGAAGCCGAGCGATCGATGAACGAAGACATTCGTAAAGTCGCAATCAGCTCTTCTTCGCGAGACTTCGTTTCAACAAGAGATAGTCCGCGAGCTTCGGCAGCGAAGCGAATGTTTTCTCGCGCACTCATGTGCGGAAATAGATCGAGAGTTTGAAAAACCACGCCTAGCTTTCGCGCGGGAGTTGAAAGCTGAGCAATGTCGCTGCCGTCGACGATCCACGAGAGTGATTTAACAGGCTCGAGACCCAGTAGCGCACGAAACAGAGTTGTTTTACCAGCGCCCGATGGCCCCCACAAAGCGGTGACACCTTGATCCAGAATTTCCCATGACGGAATATCGATTTTAAAATCAGGATATTCAATGAGAAGGTTTTCGACTCGCGACATTCACCACGCTCCAAACTAGAAAGTATGTTAGCGCACTTCCAAGGAACATCAACCAGACAAGTGCAGTGGCGGAACTTAGTCGATACGCACCCATCAGAGACTGAACCATCAGCGAAATCGAAAGTGTTCGCTCAGCAACCATTTTGCTCAGAGCAAAATCTCCCCATGCCCAAAAGGCTGCGAGCGCCGAAAGCTTCGCTGCCGTCGGCTGAAGTTGCGGCCAACCTAC
>JAYSYM010000505.1:0-1078 GCA_043727635.1 Bdellovibrionales bacterium
AATGAAAACTCGCTTCACGGTTCGGGAGTAGAAATGAAGTATTCAGAAGTGACGGCAATGTCTGCCGCTGAATTGAAAAGTAAAACTAAAGAAGCACAAGCTGAATTATTTGAGGCGCGCATGAAGCACTCTCTTGGTCAGCTTGCTAATCCAATGGCTCTTCGCCAGCTTCGCAAAGATATCGCTCGCATGAAAATGGTAGCGGCTTCTAGCGAAACAAAAGTTGCGGCACCAAAAGCTGCAGCTCCAAAAGCGAAAGCTAAAGTAGCGCGAAAGAGCAGCCCAAAGAAAAAGGCGTCTGCTGGAGGTCGTAAGTAATGGCTAAAGCAACTACTGAACAAAAAGAAAAAACTACTGCGGACGCTGCATCTCGCGGTCGTCGTGTTGAGATCGTAGGCGAAGTTGTGGGCGATAAAATGCACAAGACTATTTCTGTGCAGATCTACCGCATGATTCGTCACAAGAAATACGGCAAAATTATGCGCCGTAGTTCAGTTCATAAAGCTCACGACGAGAACAACACTGCAAAAGTGGGCGACATCGTTCGCATTGTTCACACTCGTCCGCTGAGCAAAACTAAACGTTGGGCTCTTGCTGAGATCGTTCAAAAGGGCAAGAGAGCAGAGGCAGTCGTATGATTCAGATGCAAACCCGCCTTAGAGTTGCAGATAACTCTGGGGCAAAAGAATTAATGTGTATCAAGGTGTTGGGCGGATCAAAACGTCGAACCGCTTCTATTGGCGACATCATCGTTGTTTCAATAAAAGAAGCTTTACCTAATTCAAAAGTAAAAAAAGGTGATGTTGCGAAAGCAGTTGTCGTTCGCACTATTCACAAGCTTCGTCGCGCTGATGGTAGCTACATCCGTTTTGATGACAACTCGGCTGTATTAATCAACGCAAACAAAGAACCAATCGGTACCCGTATTTTCGGACCGGTTGCGAGAGAACTTCGCGCAAAGCAATTCGTGAAGATCGTTTCTCTAGCACCAGAAGTAATTTAAGGAGCAATGGTTTATGAACCGTTTGCAAGAACGTTATAAAAAAGAAATCGTACCGGCTCTCGCTAAGCAATTAAA
>JAYSYM010000506.1:0-1077 GCA_043727635.1 Bdellovibrionales bacterium
GGCGTCGACACAGCGATCGAAGCATTTCTTCCATTCGTAAAAATTGAAATGAAAAATGTCAGCTACACGTTAAGTGGCGAAACGCGCAAAGCGCTGTTCGTTAACACAGGTGTTCCACACCTGGTAGTTGAAGTTGCTAAGCTCGATCAAGCGTACAAGATGCTTGATCACGTTCAAGCGCTTCGCTTTCACCCAGAAGTTGGTCCTCGTGGCTCAAACGTAACTTTTGTTGAGCGCGTGGCAGAGAAAAAATTTAAGACAGTCACATTTGAGCGCGGAGTGGAGGGCTTTACTTTAGCTTGCGGCACCGGAGTTCTCGCTGCAGCCGCTGAGGGACTTCAGGGAAAAACTGACGTAACAGTTGAAGTGGAAGCCCCGGGCGGAACTCTTCAGGTGATCTTTCCGAAAAAGGGTGGCGCGGTTTTAGTCGGTCCCGCGAAGTTAGTTTTCGAAGCGAAAGTGAATGAGGAGTTACTGAAATGAAAATGTTAGAGGGCGTAGTAACGGCACTAGTAACACCGTTTAGAAACGGCGCAGTCGATGAGAAGTCGCTTATCAAACTTGTTCGTCACCAACTCGACAATGGAGTTCACGGATTCGTTGTGTCTGGCACAACTGGCGAAAGCCCGACGCTTACCAAAGAAGAAAAAAAGCGATGCTTCGACATAGTAAAATCTGAATCAGGCGGAAAAACTCCAATCGTCGTCGGTACCGGAAGCAACTCAACTCGTGAAACTGTCGCAGCCACTCAAGATGCCGAAAAGTGGGGAGCTGATGCGGTCTTGGTGGTTGTACCTTATTACAACAAGCCTCCGCAGCGCGGATTGGTTGCTCACTTTACGGAAACTGCGAACGCAACGAAACTACCGGTTCTACTTTATAATGTTCCGTCGCGCACGATCACTTCGCTAGAAGTTGAAAGCATCAATGCTCTTTCACAAGTGAAAAATATCGTTGGGATTAAAGAGGCCACCGGGGACATCTCATTAACAAAAAAGATTATTGATGCATGTGGGACCGAGTTTTTAGTTACCAGCGGTGATGACGGAACGTTCCTAAAATTAATCGAAGCCGGTG
>JAYSYM010000507.1:0-11028 GCA_043727635.1 Bdellovibrionales bacterium
CTCGTAATGTTTTGCCTTCCATGATCGAAGCATCAAGCTCAACGCTCCCGATGTTCGTGCGAGTTCCACCTTTACCGGCATTGAATACGCCTGAGTCCTCGAATAACTCAGCAATCTTCTGAACGACGTCTTCACTGCCGTAGCCGAGCTTTAGTAATGAGTGCCCTTCGGCTAAAATTTTACGAACGACATCGCTTTGAATTGAATTAGCGGTGTAACCCACTCCGCCGTGGACCACTAAAGTGAATTTGTCAGATGTCGAGCAAAACGCTTTTGCCGTAGAGATCGGCTCATCGACATTAGTGTCGACAGGCGCAGTTTTTTTAGCGGGCGAGGAACAAGCAACGAGAAAAAGAACTAATAGGGCAAAAACAGTTTTCATAGACCCACAATATGAACGAGCTCAGCTTCGAGCAAATAAAAAAAGGGAGCTCTACAGCTCCCCTTCTAATGACGCGATATTGCTACCATCTGGTAGCAGCTACCTTTAGTTAATTGATGGTGGAGGAGGAGTCGCTGTTGGAGTTGGCGCTGGAGTAGGAATCGGAGTTGGAACTGGTGTCGGAGCTGGAGTCGGCTTCGGCGCCGGAGTTGGCGTTGGCTGATCGCCGCCACCGTTAACCGTGATTCGCATCTCACCTTTAGTGATGCTGCCACCGATTGTTAAAGCTTTTAAGCCAGGTACGAAGCAAAGATGCTTTGAAGTTGGAGAGTAAAGGCCTAAACGAAGTCCTAACAAAAGGTCGGCTTCTAAACGGTAGCCTTTATAAACTCCGCCAAGTGATTCGTAAGGTGTTTGTGGGCAAGCTACTGCGAACACGTCGATGATCGTCATGCGCCAAGCTGGGCCCATTCCGCGAAGTTCAACTTTTGCGTATTTGCCAGTCTTGTAGTCTTTGCAGTGAGCAACGACTTCATCAACTCGGTTTTTTGCGCCAGTCACTGTCCCGTCTTTAGAGATCGGAAGGGCTAAGCACATCAGCATTGCAGCTTGAGAGATCGAAGGACCGAGGGCAAGTACGAGGAATAATCCGAACGCTTTCATCAAACATTTCTCCTGGGAAGTGATGCATGGATGTACGGCATTCTCCTTCGGAGTTCAATTGCAGAGAATTCGTTGCAAATTTTTCATGTGATCTTAAGGGTCAATTACCAAGTGTAACCTCCCTGTTTAGAAACGGTTACACCGTGAAAGAATTAGTTGCCGGTTGTAATTCCTCCACTTACAAATGACCTCATTCCTTGGGGAGGGAATATGAAAATATTGAGCTCGTTAATTTTATTACTTGGGTTATCTGCTACAGCGTTCGCCCAAGACAACAACCAGAATAACACTTTAGATGAATTGAACCCGCACGCACCGAACATTGAAGAACAACTTCAGATGCTCGATGAACAATACGAAGCTGAGACAGGAAACTCCCCATTTCTTGTTGAAGACTTGATCCCTACTTGGGGAGCAAGCTGTCGTCGCGAACAATGTCCTGTTTATCTCGACATTTCAAAGTCGGAGCAGATCGCACATCTTTATGTAAACGGTGTTTTACAAGGTGAGTTTCTTGTATCGACTGGAAAAGGTAACGGCACTCCTGATTTCGACACGCATCCAAACGGCCGAGTCTACGATCGTTACACTTCTACTAAGTTTCCGGGCGGAGATTTCGACGGTCTTGGTAACATGCCGTACGCAGTTTTCATTCGCGGTGGATTCGCAGTTCATGGCACTGGCCGAGGCAACTGGCCGAAGCTTGGCCAAAAAGCATCGCACGGCTGCATTCGCATGCATCCAGACAATGGCTACCGCTTTAATCGCCTAGTGCGCGCTTACGGTGTTCGTAGCACTTGGATCCGCGTTCGATAACTGCCGCTTTTTATTTAGCCTCCCCGGCTGGGCATAGGTCCAGCCAAACTGAATTCTGACTTTACACTCACCGCAAGACTTTGGACCCTAATGTTGCACATACATCCGCAACCTTGGGGTCGAAATGTTTTTACGAACGTTCGCGCTTTTATTGGCATTATCTCTCTCAAACTCAGCGTTCGCCTTTGGCGGCGGCGAAGAAGAAAAAGAAGAGCAACTAAAAGCTGAGTTCTATCAGCAGCGCTACCCTCTTCAAGACGTTAATCAAAAGCAAGTCGACAACAAAGGTGAAGGCGACAATCGCATTTACGGCACCAGAAACTTTCGCGCAGTTTTGAACGGCGTTCTTTATCGTGGCGGCGCAAACAACAAATACAATAAGTACGGCGTTCGCGATAATCGCAATCCACTTCCTAACGTTGGCCTCACTAACCTTTGCGAAGAAGGTTTCTCTAACGGCATCTATCTCTACTCTTTGAATTACAACACCGCTCCTTCAAAAGTTTCGTGCAAGTCGATCAATGGAAAAAACGAGATGGGTTACTTGCAGCTCAGCGCTTACAACTCCGCTGGCCTGAAGGCGATTTTCACTACAGTGAAACAAGCAATCACCAAGAACACTGGTCCTGTGTACATGCACTGTTGGAATGGCTGGCACGCCTCGGGTTTGGCTTCCGCATTAGCACTTCGTCAGTTTTGCGGCATGAGCGCAGTTGATGCAGTAGATTACTGGGACAAGAATACCGACGGGAACAATACTGACCCGAACTTCAAATCAATTCGCCAGGCAATTCGCGACTTCGCCCCAATGGTAGAGTTCAAAATCTCTCTCGACGTCCGCGAGCGCATTTGCCCAAACCTGTAATCAGTGTAGACTTGTGAGCCTAGGAGTTCTTTATGAACAGCTTCGGCGCGCAGGGTACTCTCACTGTTGGTGATCGCACTTATAAAATCTTTCGACTTAAAGCTTTGAATGAAAAAGGCATCAATGTTGATCGCCTTCCCTACAGCTTAAAAATCTTGTTAGAAAATTTATTGCGGAGAGAAGATGGCGTCACTGTTAGTCGTGAAGATATTGAAGCTGTAGCTCAGTGGAATCCAAAAGTAACATCGACTCGCGAGATAGCGTTTCTCCCCGCGCGCACTGTGCTTCAAGACTTCACCGGCGTACCTGCGATCGTCGACCTCGCAGCGATGCGAGACGCGATGGCGAATCTCGGTGGCGACCCTTCCAAAATTAATCCGTTAACACCGGTTGAGCTAGTGATCGATCACTCGATTCAAGTCGATGCGTTCGCAAGCGATAAAGCTTTCGATATCAACGTCGATTTAGATTACGAGCGGAATGCTGAGCGCTATGCGTTTCTTCGATGGGGTCAGCAAGCGTTCGACAATTTTAAAGTAGTGCCGCCAAACACCGGCATCGTTCACCAAGTAAACCTTGAGCATTTGTCGCGAGTTGTTTTTACGACTGAAACTAACGAGGCTTACCCTGACACGTGCGTTGGCACTGACTCGCACACTCCCATGGTCAACGGCCTCGGAGTGCTAGCCTGGGGAGTTGGTGGCATTGAAGCTGAAGCTGCGATGCTCGGCCAACCAATTTCGATGTTAATTCCTGATGTGATCGGCTTCAAATTAACTGGCCGCTTACCTGAAGGTTCGACAGCGACCGATCTAGTGCTAACAATCACCGAACAACTTAGAAAAAAAGGGGTCGTCGGAAAATTCGTCGAGTTCTATGGACCTGGAATTGCGTCTTTAACTCTCGCTGATCGCGCAACGATCGGAAACATGTCGCCAGAATACGGCGCTACTTGCGCGATCTTTCCTCCTGACGAAGTGACTCTTCAATACCTACGTTTCACTGGTCGACCCGAGTGGCGCATCGCACTTGTTGAAGCTTACATGAAGGAGCAAGGACTCTTTCATGACAAGACTTCGCTCGAGCCAGTTTTCACCGACACTCTCGAATTAAATCTTTTTACAGTTGAGCCGAGCGTTGCAGGCCCTAAACGACCGCAAGATCGACTTTCGCTTTCGCAAGTTAAAGCAGGTTTTCTCAAATCGCTACCAAGTTTGATTCCGACGGGACGAAAAGAAATAAAATCGTCGAGCGAGATTCAAGATGGTTCAGTTGTGATCGCAGCAATTACCTCTTGTACGAATACTTCTAATCCGACAGTCATGATCGCCGCGGGACTTTTAGCAAAGAAAGCGGTTGAGCTTGGGCTAAAGCAAAAGCCGTGGGTTAAGACTTCGCTTGCTCCAGGTTCAAAAGTTGTGACTCGTTATTACGAAAAATCGGGACTCACAAAATATTTAGATCAACTTGGCTTCAACTTAACTGGCTACGGTTGTACGACTTGCATTGGAAACTCAGGTCCACTGCCCCCAGAAGTTTCAAAAGAGATCCTCGACCGAGGCGTAGTCGCAGCCTCAGTTCTTTCGGGAAATAGAAATTTCGAAGGCCGCATCAATCCAGATGTACGAGCTAACTTTCTAATGTCGCCGCCACTAGTAGTTGCGTACGCGATTGCGGGCAAGGTTGACTGGGATCCCTACAAAGAACCACTTGGCAAAGGTAAAAACGGCCAAGATGTATTCCTCAAAGACATTTGGCCCTCGCAAATCGAAATTGACGAAACCGTTAGAACAGCAATTCAAACTGAAATGTACCAAACGACTTACGCTTCAGTTTACGAGGGAGATCATCGCTGGAATTCAATGGCGATCCCGACTGGTAAGCAATTTGCGTGGGATCCAAAATCAACTTACGTACGGCAGCCGACTTATTTTGATGGAATGACAAAAGAAGCTCCGACAACGACTGAAGATATTAAGGGAGTGCGTGCGATTGCATTCTTGGGTGACTCAATCACAACCGATCACATCTCTCCGGCTGGAAATATCAAAAGCGATTCTCCTGCAGGCAAGTATCTCAGTAGTCACGGCATCAACTACAAAGATTTCAACTCGTACGGCGCAAGACGCGGAAACCATGAAGTGATGGTGCGCGGAACATTCGCCAACACGCGAATTAAAAATCTGCTCGCACCCGGAACCGAAGGCGGAGTGACCACGTACTTCAGTACCGAAAAAACCCCTCCTGAAGTGATGACGATCTATGATGCTTCAGCAAAGTACTTAGCAGCAGGCACTCCCCTTTGTATCATCGCCGGAAAAGAATACGGCTCTGGATCGTCACGCGACTGGGGCGCAAAGGGCCCTTACCTGCAAGGAATCAAATTTGTTATCGCCGAAAGCTACGAGCGCATTCATCGATCAAACTTAGTCGGAATGGGAATTCTTCCTCTGCAGTTCGTCAACGGAGAGAATGCTCAGACCATCGGCCTGTCAGGCCGTGAAGTTTTTGATGTCGTTGGTTTGAAATTCGCTATTGATACGCGATTCAGCGGGGGTCGCGAAGTACAAGTGATCGCACGCTCTAATGAGGGAGCGAAGGAATTCTCAGCGTTGATCCGCATCGATACTCCGCAAGAAATTCTGTATTACTTAAATGGTGGAATTCTTCAGTACGTCTTGCGCGAACTCTTGTCGGGTAAGCAAAAAGCGAAAGTTATTTCGGGAGCGATGTCGACAACTCAAGCACCCGATCCCAACGCTAGCCCTAACGATGCCTCGGTTGACGAGAGCTCAGACCAATCATTCCCAGCGAGCGACCCACCCGCCTATTAAAGCATTACAGCTGTACGGCCAGTCTCCATCATGAATGTTCCGTCAGAGACAAAGCTGATCGTATAATATCGGCCAGCGGTGTTTCCGGTAGCAAGAGTGCTTACAGTTTTAAAGCCGGTGCCGAAGGTAACTATGCGGGAAGTCGCGCCAGAAGTAATGATAATGATTGTAGCAAAAGTACCCGCTTTAGGGACAGTTGTCGTCAACGTGGTGGCAAGGCTGATTGAAACGGATACAGCAGTGTTAGTGTTCAAGGCCATCGCGGCTGTATTTAACGGATGAGCCGTGAAGGCGCCCGAAACTTGTCCGGCAACGTCTAGAGCAACCGTTGGAACAGCAACACCGACTCCAACCTTACCATCTGATGCAATTACAAACGGAGTTGCATCAGAACTAGTGTTGTCATTCACTACGAACGAATTTCCCGCACCGTCATTTGTGATCGCAAGAATATTTGTTCCTACTGCGATGTCTGTTGAAGCATCGAGTGAGAGCGTGTCGCTCAAGTCTGTAAAGTTAAGAGAGTCAGCAGCAATTGCAGGTGTTGGAGTAAAGTACTCCCACGCAGTTCCGCCAGCGTTCCAGCGAATTGCTTTACTAACTTCAGTCGCCGTTGGTGCAGCGAGAGTTAATCCTAAAAATTTTCCGTCAGCATATGTTTTTGTTGCAGCACCATCAGCTACCGTTGGATCAGCAAGACCAGTGATTTTGCGGGTTCCACCAGCGGTTACGCCGTTGATGTCCCAGTCAGCGCTCATTGGAATTGTTCCATTCGCGAGAAGGTCGCCTGTACCGGTTGTTGGTGTGTAGTATTCCCAAGCTGTATCGCCTGCGTTCCAACGGATTGATTTGCCTGCTTGTCCGACCGGAGTCGCAAGAGCATTTCCGCGTAAGTTTGCATCTGAATAAGTTTTAGTAGCTACACCATCGCCAACCGTTGGGTCAGCAAGACCAGTGATCTTGCGAGTTCCACCGGCAGTAACGCCGTTAATATCCCAATCAGCTGAAAGTGCAACCGAACCGTTCGCTCGCAGATCCCCAACAGACGCAGTCACCCAACTTAATGCACCAGCGTTATCCGATTGAAGAATCATGTTCGATACTGGAACAGCTGCAGGCCAAATGTAACTTCCAGCAGCGCCTGTGGCTGCAACACTAAAGTTAACTTGTCCAGAAGTTGCTCCACTCAAAGCATAACCCTTAAGACTTGGAGTGTTGAGTACCGGAGAGCTATTAAATACTGTTAACGCTCCAGCACCTGAACCCGTCTCGTCATTAATTACGCCAAACAATTCAGATGATGAAGTCGCAGCAAATTGCGAAAGCTTTCCTGAAGTAAGCGCATCACCGGTGCCAGTTGATGGAGTATAATATTCCCAAGCTGTATCGCCAGCGTTCCAACGAATTGATTTGCCTGCTTGCCCTACTGGAGTTGCTAATGCATTTCCGCGTAAGTTCGAATCGGAATAAGTTTTTGTAGCGGCGCCATCACCGACAGTTGGATCAGCGAGGCCAGTGATTTTACGAGTGCCACCAGCGGTTGCGCCGTTAGCATCCCAATCTGCAGTTAGGCCAGTGAGACCATCTTTAGTGACGTACGACCCAGCAGCTGTTGAGATTGCACTGTCAAGTTGCGCCTTAGATGTAGCGCCGTCGCTGGCACTTGCGACATCAAGACCTGTGATCTTGCGAGTGCCGCCAGCTGTTGCGCCATTGAGATCCCAGTCGGCAGTCATCGGAACTGTTCCGTTAGCCAGAAGATCACCTGTTCCGGTTGCAGCAGCAACCCATGAGAGTGCGCCAGCATTATCAGACTGAAGAATCATGTTTGACCCTGGAGCAGCTGAAGGCCAGACATAATTTCCTGCAGCGCCTGTGGCAGCTACGCTAAAGTTCACGCTACCAGAAGTTGCTCCACTCAGAGCAAAGCCGCGTAGGCTCGGTGTCGTTAGTAACGGAGAAGTTCCATAAACAGCAGAACCAGTTCCCGACTCATCGCTAAGCACACCAGCTAATTCCGAAGATGATGTTGCGGCGAACTGCGAAAGCTTACCTGAAATCAGCGCATCACCGCTTGATGGTGTGTAATATTCCCAAGCCGTATTGCCAGCGTTCCAGCGAATTGATTTATTTGCTTGCCCCACCGGAGTTGCTAAAGCATTCCCGCGTAAGTTCGCATCAGAATAAGTTTTTGTTGCTGCGCCATCGCCAACTGACGGATCAGCTAACCCAGTGAGCGAGCGAGTTCCACCTGCTGTAGCACCATTTAAATCCCAGTTCGCTGAAAGCGCTATTGAACCATCTGATTTCAAATCACCGGTCCCACTGACATCGGCAACCCATGAGAGTGCGCCAGCATTATCAGATTGAAGAATCATGTTTGATCCGGGAGCTGCTGAAGGCCACACGTAACTACCAGCTGCGCCTGTGGCCGCAACGCTAAAGTTCACGCTACCCGATGTTGCTCCGCCGATTGCGAAGCCTTTCAAAGTTGGAGTCGTTAGTAACGGAGAAGTTCCATAAACAACAGAACCAGTTCCCGATTCATCACTAAGCACGCCGGCTAATTCAGACGACGTTGTTGCAGCAAATTGCGAAAGTTTTCCTGAAGTAAGAGCATCACCGCTGCCCGTTGATGGAGTGTAATATTCCCAAGCAGTGCCCGCAGCATTCCATCGAATAGCTTTACTAACTTCGCCAGCACCAGGAGCAGCAAGTACAGAGCCTAATAATTTTCCGCCAACTGTTGCTATAGCGCTATCAAGTTGCGCTTTAGAAGTAGCGCCATCACTTACGCTCGCGACATCAAGACCAGTGATCTTGCGAGTTCCACCCGCCGTCACGCCGTTTAAATCCCAATCAGCCGTCATCGGGATTGTTCCGTTAGCTAATAAGTCACCAGTACCACTCGAAGCCGCAACCCACGAAAGAGTTCCCGCGTTATCCGACTGCAAGACCATGCTTGAAGCTGGAAATGCCGCAGGCCAAGTGTAAGTTAAGTTTGAAGCACCGATTGATGCTGGAGCTTTGAACTCGATATATTTCGGAGTGCCCTGTTGATCAGCCATGCGAAGTAAATTTGCATTAACTTGGTTGGCTGAAACAGTTTGTCCTTGCACGACACCACTCGTAGTACCGTTACCAGTTGCAGTGATGTTAGCGCTTGTATTAATATTTGCCGAAGTGTTTACGACTACTGCCCCGCCGATTGTCCCAGTAAGGTCCGCGGCATTTGTTGAACCAACAGTTTTCACAACTGTGCCGTTGTAAAACTTTAATTGGTTGGCTGAAGTATCATACCAAAACTCGCCAGCAGTTGGAGACGACGCATTACCTGCAATTGTTGGAGCAAGAGCTGCTCCATTTACAGATTCACGAACATAAGTTCCCGCACCCACTGATAACAAGTCAGTTAAGCGCGGATAGTTAACAGCAGAGAAAACGTTGTTTACGTTTGACTGCGTTGTTGAGCCAGCACCGAGCTGAAGGAATGAAGAGGCAGCGATACCTTGGAGTGTTTCAGCTCGCTCAGCTACTATCGCTCCCGGCACCGCGTTCATTGTGATATCTGGAGCAAGTGTACGCATGAGGCCGTCACTTGCTGGTGTAACTTTAATGCGAATAAGCCGTGCGGCAGAAGAGATTGGGTTGTAAGTGCAATTGGTCGTGCCGTTAGTTGACAGTTTTCCGTTGATGCCCGCGATAATTGTGTTCGAGAAAACAGTGGCCATTCCGTTACCAGAGTCAGACGCCGTGCGCTTCACTGCTCCAGTTGCGGATCCAACAGCAAGAGAAAAATAACCATCGCTCGTGTTCGTATCAAAATTTTGCGATTCTTCATACAGAATGCAAGCGGCGTCTGGGCTCAAAACTTGAACTCTAATCACACCAGAATCAAGAAGCACGGGCGCATTCACTGCCGTCGATTGGTACAGCCGCCCATCAATCGTAAAAGATTGAGGACCTTCGGCAGCTGAATTAGCTACTAAGACCCAACTGAAGACTAAGAAACCGATCCAATTCTTTAGCATATTAAAGATTCGGTATAAATCCGCGAAATCTTAAGGCGAAAGACTACGAGACATCTCTACAGACGGCACGAAAGCCGAATCAATATGAGACTTCATTCAAAAATTTATGGATGGTTTCGGCGACTTGATTCCGGATCTCAATTTGATCCTAATTGAAGACTAGGTGGCCTTCGATTGCGTGATGATCTGAGAGTGGACAAGTTTTATCGTTGATCTCGAACTCAGTTGGGATCACTTGAATTGTCGAGTCAGCATTGAAGTTATCAGCACTCACCCACATATGATCAAGCCAGTGTGATTTTTTAGGAGTCTTGTAACAATCATTAACACGCCCACTCGTAGTCTGCTGGTCCCCGGTGAGACGAGTCGGAGTCATATTTAGAGTTAGAAGTGTTTGATCAAACTCTGGTTGGCCAGCGGCGATGTTTAGGTCGCCCAAGATTACTTGTGGAACTCCGCGCTTCGCGGTTTTCGCAAAAAGATCTTTAACCTGTAAGAGTTGCGATGCGCGAATTGCACTGTTATCGCGCTGAGAGTTTAAATGCGTCGGCGCAAAGTGGATCATTTTTCCTGAAGGTAGTTCTAGCTCGACAATAAGCGTACCTTTTGTCGCGTAACAATCAGCCCCGCTGCACGCTTGGTAAATCACTCGATCGAGGATCTTGAACGGATACTTGCTCATCACAAAAACGCCCGACCCGAAAACAGAAAAGAATTTTGTGCCCTTCAAATAAAAGTTGTGCGGATACTTCTGGCTCAACTTCATGATCATCGATTTACGGAAACTTGCCGTGAAGGCTTCTTGGAAGAACATGATGTCGTAATCGCTGCCCTTTAAAAATTCTGGAATTGCTTTATCACGGGCACTTTGAAAGCTGTTTTTGATTGGCTTCGGCAGCATGTAGACGTTCCACGAAAGAACTTTGACGTCTGCACTGAGCGCTACCGCTGGGATTAGGAATGTGAGAAGTGAAAGAATCAGACGATGCATAATCACGCTGTGCCTCCGTGTACGCTTAAGACGTATCGGATTTCTACTGAAGCTTTTGAAAGAATTTTTAGTCGAGCCAGACCGATGCCAAGGCCAGCGCTACCGCTGACCCTACAATTCAGATCTGATTTAAGACTTTGCGTAAAATTTTTTTGACGCTCTCACTGCAATGCGTTTTTCAAATTTTAATAATCTGTTTAACCAATTCGAGCCTCAGTATTCTCATTGCTGAGCAATAAAATTAGCCTTACTGCCTTGACGTTAGTGTGAATCGCTCAACCCTTCGTCTCAGACTGAAGCATCTTATCCTGCCAATCTTTTTCAACTATCCTTCAGTCTGTAACTACAACTTCGCCCAAAACTTTCCGATAAATAGTAGATGCGTAAATTAGCTTTTCTCATATTGATCATCGGATTCACTGCAGCTTGCGGTGGCGGTGGCGGTG
>JAYSYM010000508.1:0-3648 GCA_043727635.1 Bdellovibrionales bacterium
GCGAAAAATCTGAAAGTTCGTTTGTCATTCGGCGCAGTTGAAGAATTGAAGAATCACAAGTGGCCGGGTAATATTCGAGAACTTAAAAATGTGATTTCGCGAGCTGCCGCTTATTATCCCGGTGAGCACATTCAACCTGAGCACATTGAATCGCTCATCGACAAAGTTCCAAAATCAACTATGCCGTCTGAAGCCGTTCACTTGACTCTCCCACTTCGTTCACAGGGGCCGGTAATTAAAGATATTGAGAAAGATATGATCATCCAGCGTCTCGTTGCGAACCGAGGCAATCAGCGCAAAACTGCTGCCGATCTTGGTCTTCCAAAAAGCACTTTGCATGACAGAATTAAAACTTATCAAATTGATTTAAGCTCGCTACTGCAAGCGTTTTAAGGCTTCAGAATAATTGTTTTGAAGTACACTCTTCTTACGCGGCCTTTAGTAAGAAGAGTGTTTAATTCTCTCCTCAGATTAAGTTTCATTTTATCTTTACCTTCGGCGCCCGCCAGATCAGCGTGCGTCGCAACTTCCAAAGTACGCGCCATCAAATCGCGAATTTCTTTTTGTCGTTCGTTGATTTCAATAGCACCCTCTTGGGTCGATGCTTCAACGTAGAATTCAAACATTCCCATTGGGCTTTCGCTGAGTTCAGATGGACGCAAGTTGACGACCAGTCGCTCAATGAGCACCACAAAGTCGGGATGACGTAGCGGATTGTCAAAATCTTCGAACGATTCGTCCTTTTCAATTTTGAAACTTCGATCTGCAACTTCGCTAAACGAAGTGAGGAACTTAAGTTCGAAGTTAGGAAGGACTGAGCCACCAGTGCCCCGAAGAATTAGAACTACCAGCAGAGCTGTTAGGCCGACTGCGAGAAGCACTATACCTTTTTGCTTTAAAGGCATTTTGAAAAATGCGCCAATCGATCCGAAAATCTTTCCGAAAAAACCGCTGATCAAAGAGAGAATGAAGGGACCAATCCCTTTAACAGCAGCAATGAAGTTTACTTTTCGATTGTGAATAAATTGACGGAGCCGACCAGATTTAGCAACGACGCCTGAATTCTCAGGCGCGATGGTGTCGACGCCATCGAAATCTTCAACATCAATATTCGCTTCGAATTTTTCAGTTTTAATTGCTGCAAACTCTTTAGCGAACGACGGATCTTCCTCGGCTAGCAGACTGTCGAGCTGCTCCAACGACATCTCTGGCTCTTCTGCCACAGGTGGAGTGTCTTTAGATTTTGGATTCTTTGTTTGTTCGCTCACTCGACCTTCGTCTTAGTTGCTGCTCATAGTTGTTCGCTAATCTGACGGTAGTATTGCAGAAAAATCGCCGCACGCCAAAAAAAAGCTATTCATTTTGAGACAGTTCTTGCCGATAGGAAAGTATCACGGAGGATCTACCAATGAACTCGATCACGAAGATCATAGTTCTACTTTTTGTAGCACAAACACTATCAGGCTGTGCCCTCATGCGTTCGCGCGAGAGCGGCCACACCTCTCGATACGACTCGACTTCTTCTGATTCCGGCCAAAACTACCGCTATCGGGACCTTGAAGTGCGAGATTCAGCTGCGACTGAACTTGGGTACGGCAATTACCAACGCTTGTCCGCTTCTGAACAGCGCGAAGTGGAAGACCGCCTGGACCTAAAACGTCTTGAGCGAACTTTTCAGTCACAGCGCGAACGCGAACAATATTATCGCTACAAGCCTTTGATGCGATCAGACCGACAGAGAGCTGAGTTCATCCAAGTTGGATCGTTCGAAGGACGACAACGCTGGCTCCGCGCAAAAGGAATTTCGGGTGTTGGCGAACGCCACACGGCTGAAACTACGCAATTAATCTCTGAACAAGATGTGGCTTTAGGAATGTCTCGCCAAGCAGTCAAGCAAAGCTGGGGCGATCCTGATGGAATCGAAGTTGCCGGCAACCCGATTTATGGTAACGAACGTTGGCAGTACACTACTAACAACGCAACGACCGAAGGCTTCAACTCTGAAAAGCGTACGATCTATTTCGAATCAGGCGTAGTTGTCGGCTGGGAACGAAACTAAGAAATCAAAAAGTAGTTAACGCTAAAAGCCCGGTCTTCCGGGCTTTTTTTTATTTCTAAGAGTGAGCGTCGTCCCAGTTAGGGCCGGTGCCGACGTTCACTTCAAGCGGAACTTTCAATGGGTTCACCGCACACATCTGCTTCTGCACTTCTTTTCCGATCTTCTCAGCATTCTTCGTATCAACTTCGAAAATCAATTCGTCATGCACTTGCAACAGCATTGGGGCTAGATTCGCTTTGTCGACTTCAATCATTGCTTTTTTCACAAGGTCACTTGCAGTCCCTTGAATGGGCGCATTAATCGCAGCACGCTCGCCGAACTTTTTTACCATCGAACTACTTGAGTACAATTCGTCGAGATACCGGCGGCGGCCATAAAGTGTTTCGACATAGCCTTGCTTCTTTGCCGTTTCGATTGTTTCAGTCATGTAGGATTGAACTCGGCTAAATCGCTGGAAGTAGCGAGTGATGATTTCGGTAGCCTCTTTGCGTGGGATGCTGAGCGCTTCAGCTAGCCCGAATGCACCTTGCCCGTACGCTAAGCCGAAGTTTACGGCCTTAGCTTTTCGGCGCATGTCTGGTGTTACGTCTTTTACATTCACGCTGAAAACTTCTGCAGCGGTTGCCGTGTGAATGTCTACGCCAGAATTAAACGCGCTGATCAAGCCTGGATCATCTGCAACATGAGCTAAAATTCTTAACTCAACTTGCGAATAGTCAGCAGAAACTAGTGAATTACCTTCGTCAGCAACGAACGCTCGGCGAATAAGGTTTCCGCGCTGAGTTCGAATCGGAATGTTTTGAAGATTCGGATTCACACTCGATAGTCGACCAGTCGCCGTCGATGCTTGATTGAAAGTTGAGTGTAGACGCCCCGTCTTTTCGTTTACGAGTAATGGAAGTGAATCGACGTAAGTTGATTTCAACTTAGCTATCTCTCGATATTCAACAATCTTTCGAGCGAGCGGATAATCGCCAGCTAACTTTTCAAGGACAGAGTTGTCGGTTGAATATCCCGTCTTCGTTTTTTTGCCAGACGGCATTTTTAATTTTTCAAACAGAACTTGTGCAAGTTGTTTTGGACTAGCGATGTTGAACGTTTCGCCCGCCTCGCCGTGAATCTCAGTCTCGAGCGCTTTCAACTCTGCAGTCAGCGTTTTGCTTTGGCCTGCAAGAACCGATTTGTCGAGAGCGATCCCTTTGTTCTCCATTCGCAAAAGCACGTCGATTAACGGAAATTCGATTTCGAATAAAACCTTTTCGCTCGCAAGCGATTTCAATTTTCTTCGCAAGTGCTGTTCGAGCTCTAAGTGCGCGTTAAGCATCTCCCCTGGCGTTGCGAGATCTGGCGGAACAAATCGGTTGTAGAGCTGGAATAGCGCGCGATCGGTGCCTGTGTTGCCAGCCTTCACGACGTATGCCGCAAGCATCTGATCCCAGTTTACAATGATCGTCGGCATCTTAACTTCTTTAGCGAATTCCTTGAGATCGTAACCCTTCATAATAAGGTTTTTTTCACGGAGCATTTCGCCAAGTTTCTCTGTCTCGCCACTCACGCGTGTAACTTGATCGCTCTGCGATAGATAAATC
>JAYSYM010000509.1:0-3646 GCA_043727635.1 Bdellovibrionales bacterium
AATCTCTTTAAGAATAGAAAACTTGCGATCCAGATCGATAGCATCTCAAAAGTTTCGGAAACTAATTTTGTAGCGACCGGACATATCAAAGGTGAATTAGACAGCTCTGTAACTTTAGTGCTTAACAAGGATGTCTTGGTTCTCACCGTGAAGTCTTCAATTGAAGAGCAAAACTACGAAGTTCATTACGACGGAAAGTCTGGCGATCACGTGATCACCGAGCAAACTGAAATTGAAGACACCGAAGATTCTTGTATCCCAGTTGAAGCGCCTCAAGATTCAAGTGACCCGATCGTTGAAGAAAAAGAAGGCGATACCGTTTTAGCGGTGCCGACATTACGGATGCTAGTAGTCTACACTCCCAACGCTCGACTGAAAGCTGGCGGTGCAACTGCGATGAAGGCTCTCATTCAGCTCGGCCTTGCTGACGCAAACACTGCACTCAACAGCAGTGGTGTGAATTTGCAAGTTGAACTAGCTGGCACCCTTGAGACAAAAACGAATGAGACTTCGAACTATTCAAATGACCTTACTTCACTTCGCAGTTCGACTGACGGTAAGTGGAACGAGATTCACGCTGCCCGCACAAAATACGGTGCGGACCAAGTCACTTTAATTGGTGCGTATGCAGGAGTGTCGAACCCGGTCGGCATTGGTTACTTCAAAGCATCAAAAGCTTATGCCTTCACTATTGTGAAATACAGCGTGATCAGCACGATGTTCACTCTTGCGCATGAGCTGGGCCACAACATCGGCCTTGGTCATTCAGATGGGTACGTGAATTCGACGGGCAAATTTAGAACGATCATGGCGTACGGAACTTACAAAAGGATCCGAAGGTTCTCGAATCCAAATATCCAGTACAATGGCCTTAAAACTGGAACGAGTTCTCAATACTCGGCGAGGATCATTAATTCGAACGGTGTTCGAATGTCAGGATTGATTCCTTAGAATACGTCTTTAGGGGAAACAGCAGACTTAGTACCTTCAATGACTATTAGTTTTCTGTTTTCACTTTGCAACACCAGCTCCTCAGAACCCTCTTCGTCAGCTGAGAAATATCCAACGGTGATTCGTGGCTTTGGAGCGATTTGAATATCGAAGCCGCCACCGTTATCACTACGACGACAGAAGTATTCGGTAGCGCTTAGTGGCCCACAGGGCAGCTCAATCACGGTGTTCTTACCGTCGGCCGCTTGTACTTTTGTTTTAGCCACAAGGCGACCGTCTTCGTTCTTTAAATCAACCTGCATTTTACGGAACTTACTTTTAGCATCAGAAATTTCGTAAACCGATCGATGCTCCGGAAAATTAACTGATGCAACACTTCGCTCAGCTGCAACCGGAACTCGTTGATCGTTCTCGTTTGGAAGATTCCCTTTAGCGATTCCGTCTGACGAATCGTTATAGCAAGATTTTCCAGCTTGTTTTGATTTCTCACCGTCATACGACATGTAAAGCGAACTACCGCGAGAAGCAATTTTCTGCATCATCGGCTCAGCGTCTTTCGTAAACTGAATACCAGGACATCCCAATCCCCGAGTGTACTTAGAGATATGAAAAGGTTTATCAAATTCAGTATCGTTGTTGCTTGAATTCAAACCCACCATTCGAATGGCCGGAATGCCTGAGTCGCAAATTCGCGGATTGAGTGACGTACATTTTCTGAAATTCTTTGCGATGCTCTCGTATTTCACTTTATTGCCCGGCACGAAATCATTGGTAACCTTACCGTTCATCAGAAAAGCGCCAGCTAAGGTTTTACTATTGGAAGGAGCCGTCTGAAGTTTTTCGCGAGGAATATCATCCCCCCGGCCGCCGCTTGCTCCATTGATCGCAAATTTAGTTACAAGCGACGAAGAGTTAGAGCTGCAAAGATCGACGAAATAGCCAGTGGTTTGATCTGTAGGTCCCTTTTTCGATCTAACCCAAGGAGTCTGCAGGTCGTTGATAACGAATGAACAATTATTTTCGATACCTTTTTCTACCCAATCACTCTTCTTACAATTCTCGCAAATATCAGACGCTTGTCCGATCCAATGCAACTTTTCAGTTCGCAACTTGCGCGTTGCACACCGTGAATCTTGTAACCCTTTATGATTCGCAACCAAGTATTTGATTGTGTGATCAAGTGCAGCGGCATTCGGAACGAGTTTGCGACGAACCAGGCTTTCGCAGTTGGCTAACTGTGGTTGTAATCGTGTTGGAGATCTGAAGGCATCACAAATTTCAGTTGCGATCGCGGACTGCGCGGTAACTAAGAGAATGAGTGCAGCCATGAGAGCCTTAGTAGTCAAAGTCATATCAGACCTCCAACCACATTTTACTCTCGGAAAAGCTGATTATCGTAGTCGTGAAACTGTCAGACTAGACCTTAATCCAACCTAGTTTAGAAGGATATCGAGGATCTCTTTTCCATCTACTCTAAGTTTTACCGGGTTTGCATTATCGAGGCTATCGTTGAGCTCGTTCATTTTCGACATCGACATGCGAGCTGCGTTTTCGAGGTGATAGACCGTTCCACCCTTTACAGTTACTTCGAATGCGTTTTCCAGCGGAGTGAGTGCAGTAACGATTACAGTTACCTCTTGTGAAGCAGGAGCCCGAACAAGAGCAATCTTACCAGTAGCGCCGGCTTGAGTTGCTGCAAGCAGTACAGTCAGTGCGAATAGAGCTTTCATCATATTAATTTCTCCTCGAGAGATTCTCGAACACTCACTTTTGCAATTTCGGTGCATACGAATTTCGAGAGCCAACTCAAATTACCGAGCTTTAGAGATCGTTAGCGCTCCAAATTGCCGTCACCCTGTCTACTGACTAGACAACTTAATTTCTGAACTCCAATTAGCGAACTTCTGCGCACAAAATTTCTAGCACTTATATTGCTCTTGCCGACTACTATGAAAATCCTTTTAAGCGCATTAATAGTTGTTGGCTTCACTTCAAACGCCTTCGCTCAAGTATCATCTCAGGGCATTAAAAATGAGATCGAAGGCTCTAATAAGCTTTCGCAAACAAGCAAAACCCAACTTACAGCTTTGTACTCAAGCCGCGGCTACGAGCCAATCTGGATCGGTGCTGAGGGCATTAATCAGGCTGCAAAAAACTTGAGAGCGGCAGTTTCAAAAATTAATTCTCATGGTCTCCCCGTCACCGATTACTGGCCAGTCTCGGTGGAATCTGCCTTTACTGCACCTGTAGCGGCTGCAAATCAACTTGCTCAAGAGATCGCTCTCTCGCGCGTCCTCCTTGCGGTATCAAGCAATGTCAGCGTAGGCCGAGTCGATCCGTCGTCAGTTGCTGATGATGTTAAATTTGAACAACGATCGTTCACAGGCCTTGAAAAAGTAATTCAATCTCTGACTTCTCAAAACTTCGAGCAGCTCTTCGACTCACTTGGACCTAAGCACGATCATTATTTAAAGCTAAAACAAGTCCTCGCTCGCCTTCGCACCATCGAAGCAGGCGGAGGCTTCGCTGCGATTCGTCCCGCTAGCTCAACTTTGCAATTGGGCTCAACTAGTCCTTTAGTTCGCGAACTTAAAGCCCGTGCAAAGCTAATGGGTTACTCGATCACCAATGTAGACAATCAGTTTGATTCCGCACTCGAACTAGCGATTAAAGATATTCAAAGATCTAACTTAAC
>JAYSYM010000510.1:0-1071 GCA_043727635.1 Bdellovibrionales bacterium
GATTTCTTAAAGCGGCTTAAGAAAAATCCAGCGCAGCTCGAAGTTCTTGGTAACGGCACTCAAAGAAAATCTTATTTGCATGTTGAAGAGTGCATTACCGGAATGCTTCACGGCTACGGTGCGACCAAGAACGAATTCCAACTTTATAATTTAGCAAGCGAAGGTGTAACGGAAGTTCGTTTCATCGCGGAAGAAGTTTGCAGACAGTTTGCGGCGCACAACAGCCAGAAAACTGGAACTGTGCCCACGATTAAATTCGGCGAGGGTGATCGTGGATGGGTCGGCGATGTGCCGTACACTTACCTTGATGGGTCCATGCTTGCGAAAGCAGGTTGGACTCCAAAGTTAGACAGTAACGGCGCAGTTAAAAAAGCAATCAGTGAGTTAATCACGCAGGAATTAGAAGGAAGTCATACATGAGTTCGCAGGCTGTTATTTTGGCGGGAGGCCTAGGGACACGCCTTCGGCCTATTACAGAGAAAATTCCAAAGCCTCTTGTTGAGGTTGCTGGTAAGCCATTCTTGCATTGGCAATTAAGTGAAGTAGCACTTCAAGGAATCACGGATGTTGTGGTGTTGGTCGCGTACTTAGGTGAGCAAGTCGAGCAAGCATTTGGAAAAGGTGAAGCACTCGGTCTAAACATTCGCTACGTTTACGAAAAAGAACCGATGGGAACTGGCGGCGCGCTTAAGAATGCGTTTCCGATGCTCAACGACGAATTCATTTTATTAAACGGCGATAGTTTCTTGTCAGCTCCATTGCTTGAGATGCTCGAGACGTTGAAGAAAAGTGATAACGAAGTGTTGATGTCGGTTTACGATAATGAAGAACCAACTCCAGTGCCGCTGAATTTAGAATTAAGCGGTGACCTCGTTGTGAAATACGAAAAAGGTGGCGGTGAAGCGGCAGGTTGCACTCACGTTGATTCAGGCGTGTATGCTCTTCGCAAAAAAGTTTTGCTGCGAACAAATCGCGAGACGTTTCAATTAGAAGAGCTTTGGCCTGATCTGATTGGCGAAAGCAAACTTGTCGCGTTTCCGGTTGATGAGCGTTTTTACGATATCGGAACGC
>JAYSYM010000511.1:0-10999 GCA_043727635.1 Bdellovibrionales bacterium
ACAGATCAGGTTACGATAAGTGGGGATACGATCGACACGGTCGAACGAAGTACCCAGCGCCGAGACCATACCCGACGCCGTACCCAACTCCTTATCCAACTCCGTACCCGAAGCCGTATCCACAGCCGTACCCGACTCCATATCCGACGCCGTATCCAACGCCTTATCCAAAACCGGGACCAGCAATTCCGGGGAAGATAACTAAGGCACAGATTCAGCAGCTGCGAGTAAAGTTCCATCAAAAGAACACGCTCAAAGTAAAGCGAGATATGAAATGGATTCGTGACCCAAATAATTGGAAAGATTCGTTAGCGAAGTTTTACGCTATCAAATCTCAGCCGATTGCACCGAAACTGAAGAACACCGTTTACTTCCGCGAGCACATGCCAGCGTCGCACGGTCGATGGACTCATTCAGAAATGATTACAGTTCTTTCGAACCTCGAAGGAGTAACTGAATCAATGTTCGAAATCATGGATCGCGCTGTTTCATCTTCGTCGAATGCTGCGTACAAGGTTAAGTTGCGCCAGGTTATGATGGAGCTCGTAGATGCGAACGAAAACATGACTGACTTAGTGTTCTTGAACTACCCAGTGAAGAACCAAGTTTATGATCTGTTCTATCTAAATGCGAAAGTGAATCTGGCCATCCAGACACTTAATGGCTACTCGAACGCATCGAATGTGCAGGATCAGATGGCAGTGGTTCGCTACTACGTAAGTGAATTGATGTATGTACATCGCAAAAGCTTCTAACGGTTGTTGTTCGTAACTAGAAGTTCTAGGGAGAGGGGCAGAGATGTCCCTCTCTTTTTTTGTCTAAGGTTTGAAGCTGAGAATTGCTTGCGCGAGTGTCGCTAGGTCGATCGGCTTAACAAGAAACTTTTTGAAGCCACACTCTTCAGCCAATTGCTTATGTTCCGGTGAACCGTGGGCACTCAGCGCAATGATTGGAACATCGGGCACAGACTCGCTAATTTGTCGTGCCGCTTGGAAGCCATCGATAATCGGCATCTGTAAATCGAGAATCACAACGCACGGACTTTCTTCGAGCGCATACTCAATTGCCTCAGCTCCGTCGTTTGCCTGAAGCACTGTCGCTCCCGCTGAGCGAAGAAGATCGCCGAGGGATTCTAAAATAAGAGGATCATCGTCCGCAATAAGAATGACCGCGCCTTTCAAACTCTGAAGTTTGATGTGGTCACTTGAGGCAGCGCCTTCTCCGAGTTCGCTCCGTCCAAGATCTGGAATCTTGAACTCAAAGGTTGAACCTTTGCCAACAGCACTTTCTTTCAGGCGAAGTGAGCCTCCGAGTGCCGATGCTAGCTGGCTTGCAATCGTGAGCCCAAGGCCTTGACCGCCTCGATTGCTCTTACTAACTGTCGTTTTATCAAATGCTTCGAATATTGAACTTTGTCGCGACTCTTCGATGCCGATTCCTGAGTCTTGAACACAAATCTCGAGGACCTGTTTTCCAGCCGAATTGTTTTCACCTTTTGCAGAGATGAGAATTTCTCCGGCATCAGTGAACTTTGAAGCGTTGCTAACTAGGTTGAGCAAAACTTGTTTGGCGCGAACTGTGTCGTTAAAAATTTCAAGCGGAGCGGATGGGTCGATGACCAGTCTGACTTTAATGGACTTGTTTGATGAAAACTGAGCAGCAATTGCTGTGATGTCTTCAAGCCAATCTTTGACTTCGATCAGCTCTTTTTTGAGTGTGATCGTTCCAGTTTCAATTTTAGTTAAGTCGAGAATGTCCTCGAGGATTCGAGCGAGCATTACCCCTTGATCGAAGCATCGCTCGGCGTACTTCTTTAGTTTTGAAGAAAGGTCGATCGGCAAATGATTAACAGATCGCTCAATTGCATTCTTCATTAGTTCGGCGTGGCCTATAACAACTGTCATCGGAGTTCTAAGCTCGTGACTTAGATTCGCTAAAAATCGCGACTTCGCTTTATTAGCTTTCTCAGCTGCGTCTCTGGCGCCACGTTCTTTTTCGAACTGCACAGCTCGAGAATAACTTTGCGCACATAAATTAGAGGCAGCTGTCCAAAAGCTTGCATCCTCGTCACTAAAGATTTGTGCCTTTTTGTATGAGACCGCGATGCCGCCGATAATTACGCCTTCGATAATTAATGGCACCGCTGCGGCAGCTACGTCGCCGGTGAACTTCACGTAGTCTCTGTGACGATACGAATATTTTTGAGCGTCTACTTCATCGGGCGAGAAAATTACTTTGTTTAAACGCATCGCAACCGTTAACGGAATATCAAAATTAACGCCAAGACGTTCGCGATGAGCAATCGACTCGCCCGCGTGATTCAGCGCCACTACTTCGATTTCTTGTCGATCCTCAGTGAGAAGTACCACTAGTCCGCGCTCTGCTCCGGTTGAACGCCTCAAGAAATCGAGACTCTCATCGAGAGTCTGTTGTGGAGTAATCGCTTTCGACAAAGCTGAGGACAATTCGCTTAAGTATAAAAGGCGGTTGAACGATGGGCCGACATCACGAACTGACATGAAGAGACCGATGATTTCGCTTTGCTCATTTTTCCATGGCCAATAGGTCGCTTGAAAGTGCCCCGTACGCTTCGTTTCGGGAACGTTGTACGGACGAGGATCAACGACTACCGTCTCACCAGCAAAGACACGTCTATGAATCTCACGCTCCCCAAGGTCTTCAAGAAACGGAAATAGATCGAAAACTTTTTTACCGATGGCTTCTGCTGCTGTGAGACCTGAAATTTTCGAAAGGGAGCTATTCCAAGCGAGATAAGTAAGATTTCGATCAATGGCTGCAAAGCCATCAGCGCTCGCTTTAACTAATGCGTGTGCGACTTTTACATCGAATTCTGTTGCGTCCATTACCTACTCATAATTGCAAAATGCCTCTGGGGCTATAGCTAGTATTTACTGCGCGACTTTGACTGAGGGCGAGAAGCTCCAGGCCGCCCAGGCTTTGTCTTTGGACGTGACGAAGCAGTTGGTCGCGAACCAGACGGCCGCGAAACAGCAGTACGCGACGTAGCGCTTTTGCCTCTCACCGGGCGATCAATGACCTCTTCACCAGCATCTAATTTGGCTTGTCGTTCGCGATCGCGAAGGCGAGCTTGGAGAGGAACGGGTAGCTCAACTCCTAGGCGCTCCATCAAATTGCCGTCTCGATCAGTGACCAAGTTGAATACGATGCCTGGTCGGCCAGCACGGGCTGTTCTGCCAACTCGGTGTAAGTAATTTTCCATTTGCTTTGGCATGTTGTAATTGATCACTCGCTCGACATCTTCGATATCGAGACCGCGGCCTGCAAGATCAGTTGAAATTAAAAACTTTGTATCACCGCTGCGAAATTTAGCAAGAGCGGTACGGCGTTCGTTCTTATTCATTTCGCCGCGATACACTCCAGCCAAATACCCTTTTTTAGTCAGCTCGTCGGCTAAGGCGTCGCACTGTTCACGCGTGTTCGTAAAAATCATCGTGCCGCCATTGATCTTAGCATTGAGAATTTTTTCGAGAGAAGGCATTCGCTTGCCATCCAAAATGAAAACATTTTTAGTTGTCAAAGTATCGACAGTCTTACCGCTGCCCGCAGTTTTGAAAACTTTTGCACCAGAGAACAACGCCTTCATTAGCTCTTGTACAGTTTCAGAAATGGTTGCTGAGAACAAACCCATCTGTGTGTTCGTAGGACATGCAGCGCCGATACGATTTGAGTCAGGTAAGAATTTTTCATCGAGCATCTGATCTGCTTCATCAAAAATCAAAATGCGGACATCAGATAGATCGACAGCTTTCTTCTCAAGCAACTGAGCCAGGCGGCCAGGGGTTGCGAGCAGAATTTCGAATGGACCTGCAACGTTGCGGCGAGATTGCTCCATGGCCATTCCGCCAAGTGCGGGACGCACTCGCATTCGAGTGTCGTGAGTAAACACTTTAAACACTTTTGAGATCTGCTCACCCAATTCTCGAGTTGGAACCATAATCACAGCACGAGGCTTAGAATTATCTTCTACTGGGTCAAAATTGCTTTCGAGAGTCTTCAGCATGTGAAGAACGGGTAAGGCGTAAGCGAGTGTTTTGCCTGTTCCAGTTTGAGCGATTCCGACGACACTTTTACGATCAAGAAACAGCGGAATTACGTTCTCTTGTACTTCAGTTGGAGTGGTAAAATTTTTCTCGGCAAGAGTCTTCTGGATCGAAGGCAGCAGGGCAAATTCAGTAAATTTCATAAGGATGCGGTTGTAGCACCTGTCCTAAAGGGGCGCTACGGTTTTGTTCATGGCTGTTAACTTTACCCTAATGTAAGTGGCTCTCGATTTCGTGAGAAACGTGCTCAAGCAGCACGCGGCGATTAATCGGTTTAGTCAGGTAATCGTCGAAGCCAGACTGCAGGCATGTATTCTTCTCTTCCTCGAGGGCGTGGGCCGTGAGCGCCACAATTGGCGTAGTAAGGTCGCTTTTGCGGATCTCGCGAGTTGCTTCAAGCCCGTCCATGATCGGCATTTGAATATCCATAAGAACCAAATCGAAATGCTGCTTTCGAAGTTTGTCGACTGCTGCTCTGCCGTTCTCGGCAGTTTCGACAACGGCCCCAGCCTTTTCAAGGAAACGTCTGATAATTTCGCGGTTATCTCCTGAATCGTCGACGAGAAGAATGTTTTTGTGAGTGAGTAACTCGGTATCTTCGATTCCGTTGGCGAATGCAGAATCGGGAAGTGCTCGTATTTGGATTCGATCATTTTCTTCGATGACCGGTAGTTCCACTCTAAAAATTGTCCCTTGCCCGGGGCGACTGCGCATAATCTTGACGTCGCCACCGAGAACTTTTGCCAAACGCTTCGATAGCGTAAGTCCGAGGCCTGTGCCGCCGAACTGGCGAGTGGTTGAGGTGTCCGCTTGCGTGAACGCATCGAAAACCTTTCTCTGTTGGTCCTCAGTCATGCCAATACCGGTGTCGGCAATGTCGAAGATAACTTTCGAGTGTGGCCTGTCGTTTGCCACGCGAATTCTGACGACAATTTTTCCGGTGCGAGTGAATTTCTGCGCGTTGCGAATAATATTGATCAGAATTTGGCGTAAACGAGTTGGGTCGGTTGAGATTTTTCGAGGGAGAAGCCCGATAAATCTAAATTCAATGGGTAGCGGGTTTTTATCTGCGGGTGTTGGTCCGACCAAATCGCGGATCGTCATCAGGAATGAGGTAAAGTCGAATTTGATTCTTTCACTTTCAATCTTTCCTGATTCGATTTTTGAAAGATCGAGAATATTTTCGACTAATTCAGTCAACCAATTTGCATTAGCGCGGATCAGGGAGAGGTATGAGCTTCGAGTATTCTCTGGAACAGTTTGATCGCTGAGTAATTCTGCGAAACCAAGAATTGCAGAAATCGGAGTGCGAATTTCGTGACTCATATTTGCTAGGAAGCGCGTTTTCGCTTGATTTGAAGCCTCAGCTTGTTCCTTTTGTCGTCGAAGGAGGCTTTCAAGTAGTTTATCCTCGGTAATATCTTGCGATGTTCCGATCATTGCTTTCACTTCACCATTCTCGACCACAACTTTGCCATGGCAGTCGAGCGTAATGATCTCACCTTTTCGATTTACTAAATGATGTTCGAACGCAAAAGATCGTTTTTCGTTAAACGCATCAGTGATCGAGGAGTGCGCCAAATCGCGTTCGTTTGCAGGAAGATAATCGATAAATTCCTTGTAGGTAACCGGAATTTTTTTCTGGTCGACTCCGAATATCTCAATTAGATAATTAGACCATGTTATACGATCGGTCTTAACATCCCAGATCCACGATCCTACTTTACAAACTTTCTGAGATTCATTTAAGAAAAAATCATGTGACTTGAATTCTGCCAGTAGTAGCTTCGCATGAGAGAGTTCTTCAGGCTCGTTTGAGAACCCAAAATACCTCTGCACCGCATGAAGGAACTTACCAATATTCATTTTGGGAGTTTCGCACGTTCAAAAAGAATCTCAAGGCGCTGACGGTCAGTAGGCCTTGTCAGATCAGATCGAGTGAGGCAGTTTTATCTTTCGCTTAGACGATTGAATCACCTGATCGAGAGTTGCTAAGAAATTTGACCTCGCTTTTTTATCCATAGGCGCAGGGCCGCCTCGCATTTCACCCATATGTCTTAAGTTTTGCATGAGTTCGCGACTTGCAACGGCTGATCCGACATTGTCTTCTGTGAACTCTTCGCCCTTTGGTCCGATCACGCGAACTTTCTTTTGAACGCAGCGATCTGCAAGTAGGATGTCGGCTGTGATTACAATGTCGTGAGCCACAGAGTTTTCAACAATCCAATCGTCAGCCGCGTCGAAGCCTCCATCAACAACCGTCATGTCAATCTTAGGCGAGATCGGCACGTTGATCCACTGATTGGCAACCACGAGAACTTGTAAGTCATACCTTGAAGCGACCTTGTAAACTTCATCTTTAACTGGGCACGCGTCAGCGTCGATATAGATTTTCAGCATGAGATCCTATATAACATAATCAATATGCAAACTCTTCTACTTAAAGATGTTCTCGAGACCGCTTTAGCTGCAAAGGCTGAAGGAGCGATTTTAGACATTTTTGGAGATGCCTACTTACTTCAAAATAATGAAGTCTATCGACGGGTTCGAGAGAAGTCCCTCGAAATCGAATGCAGTTACTCGGAAGCGTCGGCGCAATATTTAGTCTACCCACTCTTCGAGCTGCATAAGATCGTCGAAACCAAAACTATTCCGTACGTGCCCGGCGCGCGCTTGCTCGCAGCCGTCGAAGCTGCAAAGCCCGGACTCTTCACGACTGATGATGCCGCACTGCCAGAGAGTCATCATTTGCATGAAGCAGCTCACGTTCTTGCGGCCAACGCTTTTGATGGTGCGAGATTCACTTCAGCACAACAGCGAATACTGAGAGACGTTTTATGTGAGAGTTTTGCCAATACGGTGGATGCTCTTGCTTGTATTCCCGCGGCTAACGACGAGCTTCATCAGTTTTTCTTGCGACCAAACTGCTACATGGCTCCGCACGAAGATGATCTAGCGCTGATGATCGATTTGCGAGAGAGGGTTGGGGCGCGTTGCTACTTCGTGCTCACACTTTTCTCTTACGTGTATTCGAATTTCTTGCTTGAAGTGTTTCCAAAGCCAACAGTAGTCGATATTGTTTCACGCTACGCACCTGAAGTAACAATCGATGACGAACTTCTCGGTGAAATTGATCACCTGGGCCGCATCGGGGATCAACTCGATCATCAATTCCGAGTGACGACCACAAGTTTATACCTTCGAATCGAAGGCCATGAAGGTGATCTCTTCGAGCTATTGAACTTTGATTTCATGAAAACGTTCTCTGAGCATCCTAGCTTTCAAAAAGCAGTCGACAAGATGGCAACTGTCTTAGTCTAATTGGGGCTCCAACCGAGGGAGCATCATGGATAAGCAACTGACGCAAAAGATATCGCGAAATCCAATTTATTTAAGACTTGTCGCCGAGCGATCGCGCTTTGGTTGGATTCTCACAAGTGTCGTTCTCACGTGTTACCTTGGCTTCTTATATCTCGTCGCCTTTGAAAAAGATTTGTTAGCTTGGCCGCTGTTTGACGGTGGCGTGACAACACTTAGCATTCCGGTTGGTCTCGGAATGATCTTAATTACAATCGTGCTCACCGGAGTTTATGTGCATCGCGCGAATACGAAGTACGACAAATTGACTGAGCTCATTAAGAAGGAGGTCGGCCAATGATTACGAAAATCCTTCTTCTCCTTTCAAGTACAGCGCACGCTGCTGGTGGCGATCTCGGTCAGCTAGAAAAGCAGCCACTTAATCTCACTGCCATCTTCATGTTCGGTGCCTTCGTGGTTGCTACACTTTTTATTACTAAGTGGGCGGCAGGCAGAACAAAATCGGCTGCAGACTTCTACACAGGTGGCGGAGGAATCACAGGGTTCCAAAATGGCTTAGCGATAGCTGGTGATTTCATGTCAGCAGCATCATTTTTGGGAATATCAGCAGCAGTGATGGCTTCTGGCTTTGACGGTTTGATTTACTCAGTCGGATTTTTAGTCGGGTGGCCGTTTCTCACGTTCCTCATGGCCGAGCGACTTCGCAACCTCGGCAAATTTACATTCGCAGACGTCGCAAGCTACCGCTTTAGCCAAACTCCAGTCCGCGCATTTGCTGCGACCAGCACACTTGTTGTGGTGTTGTTCTATCTAATTGCGCAAATGGTTGGTGCTGGCCAGCTGATTAAACTTTTATTTGGTCTCGAGTACCACGTGGCTGTGATGATCGTGGGCCTATTGATGATGGTTTATGTTTTGTTCGGTGGAATGACAGCTACTACTTGGGTGCAGATCATCAAAGCGTGCTTACTGTTGTTTGGCGCCACATTCATGGCGGCAATGGTTTTGTTTCAGTACGGATTTTCTCTTGAGGCACTTTTCGCAGATGCCGTACGAGTGAAAAACGAAGCGGGTGCGAATGGCCTCTCGATTATGGCTCCGGGAAACTTCGTCAAAGATCCAATTTCCACTTTCTCATTTGGCCTGGCGCTCATGTTTGGTACTGCGGGCTTGCCTCACATCTTGATGAGGTTCTTCACGGTACCGAATGCAAAAGAGGCGCGTAAGTCAGTCCTTTGGGCGACAACTTGGATCGGGTATTTTTATCTTCTAACTTTCATCATCGGCTTCGGTGCGATCGTTCTCGTTTCATCGAACCCTGAGTTCTTAGATGCGAATGGAGTGTTGCGCGGCGGAAATAACATGGCTGCCGTTCATTTGGCGTCAGCAGTTGGCGGAAACGTCTTCTTAGGATTCATTTCTTCAGTCGCGTTCGCTACAATTCTTGCTGTAGTTGCTGGTCTAACTTTAAGTGGTGCATCAGCAGTTTCTCATGACTTGTATGCATCGGTTTGGCGTCACGGCCGAGCGAGTAGCACAACAGAGTTGCTTGTCTCTCGCGTCACAACTGTAGTCCTTGGCATCATCGCAGTGTGCCTTGGAATTATTTTCGAAAAGCAAAACGTTGCATTCATGGTGTCGCTTGCGTTCGCAGTAGCAGCGTCAGCTAACTTTCCGGTTTTATTTTTGAGTGTGCTCTGGTCACGATGCACAACATTAGGGGCGTGTGTTGGCGGGTGGGCAGGATTGGTAAGTGCTGTAGCACTCACGGTGCTGTCGCCGACGGTTTGGGAAGCTACCCTCGGAAATCCAGTTGGATCGGCACCGTTCCCGTATACTTCACCGGCGTTGTTCTCAATGCCTTTAGCATTTTTGGTAATCATCGTAGTTTCGCTTCTCGATAAATCTAAGCGTGGTGCCGAGGATCGTGCAGGCTACGCAGCACAGAGAGTGCGATCAGAAACGGGTATCGGTGCTTCAGGAGCATCCGGGCACTGAAAATGCGCGGCCACAGGCGCAACTGTTAGCGTAATCAAACGCAAGGTCAGGGCACTCTGATCCGATAGTTAATTTATGCGACTACTTCAACTGATTTTCCTCATTGGAGCGTTCTGGTTTATTGGCCAGTACTCCAAAGGATTCGAAGTTCCTGTGGCAGTTGCGAAAACTAGAGCACCGGCTTCGATCAAAGAACTTCTTCGAAAGCTTACTCCACACAAAACGCGCGGCTACATTCTGCAAAAAGGAACTTACACGAAGGTAGAACTTGAGCCCGGTCAGAATCACATGATCTTCAAGTTCATCATGCGCGACAACTCCGAGAAAAAGTTTTTAGTTTATAATCTCAGTAGTACAGAAAAGGATCCTTCATCGATCGTCGGAACGTTCGCGCAAGGGAGCCTTCTGTATCTTACTCATAACCAGCGCCCCAATGGTGATCGAGTCTACTCAGGCTGGATCGTTTCACCAGACCGTTCTCAAGCTTCGCCAGTTGCTGTGATCGAATCGGTCAGCGAAAGTGACAAGTGGCCGACTGAGTTTGATGTGAACCCTTATTTACAACCACTCAACTAACGGCTATGTTCACCGGCCATGAGTAACCAGATAAACCACAAAGAACTTCTCAAAGAGCTCGATTCTCTTCTCACCGGATTTTGGCTAACTGACCTAGCTAATTTCACGGCGCACTTTCATGCGAACGTTCCAAACATAAATTGGATTGGTTTCTATTTGACCGATGGGGAGCGATTAAGGCTCGGTCCGTTTCATGGAAAAGTTGCGTGCACTGAAATTGATTTTGATCGTGGAGTCTGCGGCGCTGCTTTTACTAAGCACGAAGTGATGAATATACCTGATGTCCATAAGTTTCCGGGGCACATCGCTTGCGATTCAACATCGAAATCAGAACTTGTGATTCCGTTTGAAGTAAACGGCGATCTTTGTGGAGTTCTCGATATAGATTCGCCAACCGAAGGGCGCTTTACAGCGAGCGAAGTCGAACTTTTCGCGAAGGCAATTGAGATCTTGGCTAAACGAATTAACTACTTCCCTTCGTTCCATGAAAGCTCTTCAAAGGGCTTCTAGCATAGGAATTCAGGGACGTCCTGGCACCAGCGCGCGCCAATTCGGAACCATAGCGGTTTCATCTTTTACTCTCCATCACCAAGCTAAAATGAAATGAACCATTGAAACCACTGGCACACACATTGCCTATGAAGGAACTCGTTAGAAAAAAACGATACCACCTTTTTTGGAGTTAAAATGAAAACGTTAGTTACTGCTCTTTGCTTTCTCTTCTCGGCTTCGGCCTTTGCAGCGATCGATTTCTCGACAGCTCAAGTGATTGATAAAGTTGAAGCCAACAGAAAAGCTTCGAAGTACAGCGGAACTGTTCAAATCATCAATGACAATGTAAATGGTCCCTCGAAAATCGAACTTAAATTAGCTGCACCGTTTTATTGTCCACCAGGCCGTATGTGCGCACAGGTAATGGATGCATTTACTATTTCTGCAGAAATCGTAAGCCAAACAGAAGAATGCGGATCAATCATCTACAACGCGATTACTGACGGCACTCCGTACGATGGACTGAAAGAAGA
>JAYSYM010000512.1:0-3625 GCA_043727635.1 Bdellovibrionales bacterium
GGCATCGATGAGATCATACCGGCGATTTTCATTTTTTGAAGTGCAAGGGCTAGAGCTACGAAGCCGCCAGTGATCGCAGCAGTTCGAGTGCCGCCGTCGGCTTGAATGACATCGCAGTCGACTGTAATTTGTTGTTCACCGAGTGACTTAAGATCAACTGCTGCGCGGAGGCTTCGCGCAATAAGACGAGAGATTTCTTGCGTACGACCGCCGGTTGCTGTTTTTTCGCGGTTCATACGCGTGTGAGTTGAGCGCGGAAGCATTCCGTACTCAGCAGTGATCCAACCTTTACCTGAACCCGTGAGCCACTTCGGGATCGAAGGCTCAACACTCGCGGTGCAGAGCACTTTAGTGTCGCCATATTCAACCATGACGCTGCCTTCGGCATGTCGGCTAAAATGAGGTGTGAGTTTTACTTTTCGAAGTTCGTTTGGTTTTCTTCCGTCAATTCGCATGGGATTAGTAACTAGCACTACTCCATAGGTGAAGCAAGCGAACGGGCAGAACTAGAAGGGGTTGCTGGAGCGATTGCAATCTCATCCTTGTAGGCCTCGACTGCCTTTGCAATTTGCAAAGCAATTTCACGTTGATGGAGATGAGTAGTAAGCAACGGGCCCTCAGCTTTGTGACTAACGAAGCCAACTTCGACAAGGACCGACGGCATTGTCGTTTGCGAAATAACATAAAATGGCGCTTGGCGAATCATACGAGAACGTTTTGTTCCATCAATCGACCAAGTTTCAGCGAGCATTCGTGAGAATTCAAAACTGCTCTGTAGTTTGTGATTTCTTTGGAGGTCTGCAAGAATTTGCGCAACGTCTGAGCCGCCAGCTTCTTGGTGCGAGTCGTGAGTGAGTGCTTGATTCTCTTTGCTTGCTAGGAATGCAGCCTCTTCGTCGGCGGGAAGTTGATTCTGAAAATAAAATTCAACACCCTTTGCTCGCACATCTTCAGAAGCGTTCGCGTGAATGCTAATGAACAAATCGGCTTCTTCTTTTTCAGCAAGATCCGTTCGTTGTTTGAGCGAAACAGCTTTATCGTTATGGCGCGTGAGAACGACTTCGTGATTTTTTGCTCGTAGTTGGGACGCCAACTCGTTTGAAATTTTTAATGCGATTTCTGCCTCACGGAGTTTGCCGCGAACAGCGCCGTCATCCACTCCACCATGACCTGGATCGATCACGATCTTCAGAGATTGCCCAAGAGAACTGCCAGCTGAATGTGTCGCCGCAAATGCGCTTGCAGAAAGGCAGATAGCCATTAGAGTTAGAGAAAGTTTTTTTAGCATTGATCTTATTTTAGGTGAAAAATAAGCGACCTGGTACAGGATTCGGGGGGAGGACCAGGCCGCTCAAGGGGGTACTAACATCTAGAGCAAGTCGAGTGCCAGACCCCAAAAGCGCAACAGGCCCAGTACTGTTGCGTTTCTAGCTAGTCGTTCTCTCAACCATAGGCCTGGATTCGATTTTACGTGCGAAACTGGTGTCGAACTTTCAAACGATGGCTCCCAAAAAAGGCCCTGTTTTCCTATAGAAACAGGACCATAAAGCCGAAAAGTTGAGTGTGAGAAACATAGACAACCTGATGTTTTCTTCAGATGGAGTAATTATGAAAACGATTTTAATGTTCGCACTCGCGCTTCTAGTAAGCCCCCTAGCTTTCGCTATGGATGATGAGGCTGCTTTAGACAACGTCGATGCAGAGCAAATTGTCATTGATGCCGCTGCCGATGAAGGTGCCGCTCAAGATGCGAAACAACTTGCTACGAATGCTGAAGAAGAGGCGCGCGAAGCAAAACGCAAGGCACTTGAAGAAAAGAAGCAAGCGCACACACAGGAGCGAGTTGCAAAGCGTGAATTGGAAAGAGCTGAAGCCAAGCACATGGCTGCGCAAGAAAAAATTAAACAGTGGAAAATTGAAAACGCAATTTGGAACAAGAAGCGTTTAAAATTTGAGGATCAAATTGCAAAAGCGAAAGCGCAGCAGATGGTAACTGAAGATAAAATCAAAGCTGCTAAACAAGCTGTTGCTGAATCACACGAAGCTGCTGAACAAGCTCGCCGCGCTCGCGATGAAGCGCTAAGAATTCAAGCTGAAGCAGAAGCTGAAATGAAGCGTCTAAGCAAAGAAGTGAAAGTTGCTCAAGCTGAAGAAGCTTCAGCGAATGCGCCGCTTGCATCTCCGAAAGCGCGACTAGCAGTGGAACAGCCGCGCACTACGCGTACTCCATCAGCTAGTTGGGTGTCGTTGCCGCGTGATTGTAACTTAAGAGAACAAGCTAATTCAGCGTCGACTTCGCTTGGCCCGATTTTGAAGGGTGCGAAAGTACAAGCGAAGACTAGCGCCAATAGCTGGTATCGCGTGAGCACTGATGATGGCAAAGCAGGCTTCATGGCTGCTTTCTGCTTCCGCTAGGCTATTACGTTAATAACCTGCGCTACTGGTTACGTTAATAATCTGCTCCGCAGATTATTCAATATCGATTCGGCCGCTGCCGACAGAGAGGACCGCAGAATATGCCGGTCCTTTTTTATTTGCTGTTTTGTTTTTTTGGCTCGTTTGAAATGATTTTAGCCCTTCGACTGTTCCAGTCTGAACGTTCGCCGTCATTTCAATTACACTTCTGCCGCTTGATTCAAAATCAATTTCACCGCTCGTGAGATTGGCTTCGACGTTTTGATCAATATTAGAAAGTGCGATGCGGCCATTTGTTACGTTCACACTAAGCGGCATTTTCGCGGGAATCGTTAGGTCGCAATCGGCATTCTCAACATTTAGAAGAGTGAGCGTTGCGCCTCTGGCATCTACTTTTGCTACTTCTGCTTGATTGACCGTGTGATTACTTTCAATTTCGCACTCATAAGTTATTTCAACGGCATTTTGTTCGGCCACAACTGCGATTTGTCCATTGCTGATCGCCACAGTCAGATTGCTGAGAGGATCTGCAGCAAGCTTACCTTGCAATCGCTCCATGCGACCTTTGCTGTCGCCGAACGACAAAGTAAAATCCTTTTCAAAGTTATCGACTGCAATGAATTTGAAAATCATAAGGGGAATTAAAAATATTGAAGCCACAAAAAGTACGAAGACACTTAAAACGGCGAGAGTTGCGTATTTAAAAAATCGACGTGCTGAGGTGCCGACGGGTCTTGAGTGAGTTTGTTGATAATGTTGGCTTACGATCGAAGAAGAATCTGACGATGTCGGCTGTTGAAACGGATTCTTTCCGTGGGTCAGTCGAAATCGATTCGCAACTTGAACGGGTGCTCCTAGCGTTCGGCTTAACTCTTCGTAGGTAGTGACCGGAAGTTTTCTTAATTGAGCATCGAGCTCAACAATAATTGCTGCACGTTCTCCCGGAGAGAGGTCAGCTAAACAATTTTCAACTTCGCTGACCCATTTATGGGTCCATTTATTGAGGCCGTCTGCCATAGCAACTCCGTTAAAGCTTATGCCGCTACTTGTATCTTATGCCGAGAGTATGCAAAAGTGCTTCGTTATGAGCAAAGCATTTACGCGCGAAGATGATGGCGATTTAGACGACGACCTCGGCGGCGTCGACGAGGCTGACGATAGTTTAAAAGTCCCAGGCGGGAAGAATTACATCACGCCTGCGGGAGCTAAG
>JAYSYM010000513.1:0-10957 GCA_043727635.1 Bdellovibrionales bacterium
CGAAGAAGTTTTACTTGAAGTGGGAGTGAAAGCTCACCGATCTCATCTAAGAAGATTGTTCCACCTTGAGCAAGTTCGAAACGGCCTAGGCGATTTGCAATCGCACCAGTGAAGGCACCCTTAATGTGGCCAAAGAGTTCGCTCTCGAGAAGCTCTCCCGGAATTGCGCCACAATTAATTGGAATGAAAGGCTTATCTGAACGAGGAGAATTATAATGAATGGCTTTTGCAACTAGCTCTTTTCCAGTTCCACTCTCACCAGTCACAAGAACTGTCGAGTCAGAATCAGAAACTCTCTCAACCATTTGAAGAACGTTTCTAATCTCATTGCTTTGGCCAATGATATTGTCGAAACGATACTTCTTATGAAGTGCAGACTTAAGTTGTTGGTTCTCTTGTTGCAAGCTCTTAAGCGAAAGAGCTCGGCTTGCGAGCCCTACGATCTCTTCGAGATTAAAAGGCTTTGTTAAGAAGTGAAAGGCACCAAGTTGTGTAGCGCGTACTGCAGTCTCGATTGTACCGTGACCAGTAAGGATAATAACTTGAATATTAGGATGAGTGGCTCTGAGGCGAGTCATCAACTCCATGCCGTCTCCGTCTGGCAGCCGCAAATCAACGATCGCAAGATCGATGGCTTGGTCTGAACCAGAGAGCATGTCAGCTTCTTTCGCGCAGTTGGCCGTGATGACTTGGAATCCTTGTCTATCGAACACTCTAAATAGAGCAGTTCTCAAACTTGATTCATCATCGACGATCAATATCTTTTGCAGCTTATTAGAAACTTGGGCTTGCATCGATCGAGTTCCCTTCCTTGGTTCAGCCTGACAGACTTCCTGTCTGTCATGTGCTTGGCGTCTGGTTACGCTCTTGGCCTTGCGTGCTGTTTCTCAAGATGATGGCGTATATAGAAATGGTAGCTTTAATTTTGGCGCCGTCAAAGCCCCGTACTTATCAAATCGCCAAAATCTAGACACGACTAATCGGACGACTAGCGACTAATGGTGGCTAACTATTTGACGACAGGTGGAAGTGCTTGATGTCAGTCTTGTTGCGAAGAAATCGGGAAGGAAATTTTTGCCTGCGTGCCACCTGCTGGACTGGAAGAAATATCCAAGCGACCGCCATGATCGTTAATAATTTGCAAAGCTACTGTGAAACCAAGACTACCGCTCAGTTGGGCATTTCTATGAGGGAATCCAGTCGAGTCTGGAATGGGTTTTTCCGAATCAAAACCAACTCCATTGTCGTCGATCACAAGCGAGTACACATTCGCACTTTCGGTTAAAACGATTGTGATCTGCCCACTATGTTTTTGCTCGCGACGCTTTCTCTCAGAGATGGCTTCTTGTGACTTCTGCAGAAAACTTCTCACTGCTTGAGCGAGATAATTGAACTGACCACTAACCATAATCGGGGTGTCGGGCACAGAAACCTTTACCTCAATTCCCGTCGCACGAGTTTGGAGCTCAGTAATTTTGAGCGCTTGATTGATGACTTCGCGTAGATCAACTTCCCGAACTTCATCAGTCGTTGATTTTCTAGTGAAGCCCAAAAGGTTTTGAACTATCTCGCGGCACCTACGAGCACCTTTTTCCATGTCGTTGATGTCGCTAAAGTACGGCTCGTTCCCATTAAGGTCCATTTGTATCAGTTGTAAAAATGAGAGCATGCCGCCGAGTGGATTATTAAGTTCATGAGCAATGCTGCTGCCGATGGTGCCAAGCTCCGCCATCTTCGCGCTCTCAAGAATCTGCCGCTCAAGTTTCTGTTGCATCGATATATCTCGGTACATATTCACATACACAGTCTTGCCCTCGGGCTTAAACTGAAGCGACTGACTATGCACATCGAAGATTACATTCTGATCGCCAGGAGTTTTTTTGGGAGGAAGTCTGAAGCTCTGACCGAGCTTACAGGTTTCGCAAGGCACCTTTCTTCCAAATAAAACCGCGTAGCACTTCTTGCCAATGACTTTGTCGAAACTTAGCCCTGTGTGTTTCACGTAGGCTTTGTTCGTTCGAAGAAGCGTGTAGTCTTTATCCATTAAGCTCACGGGTTCTAAGATGGCATCGAAGGTTGCGTCCCACTGGGCTTTCAAAGTCTCGCTTTGCTCAAGCTTTAAGAGTCGATCCATTGCCAGGGCAACTGCATCGGTGACTTGTGATAAGAATGCACCTTCGTCTTTAGTGAAGGGTCGATCTTGCTCACGAGCAAAATAGATTTTTCCAATTTGTTCTCCGCCGCGAGTGAGCGGCGAATCAAAAACTACTAAACCTTGTCGTTCAGCAAGCTGGGCAGGCCCCAGCGAAGTTTGTTGCGAGCGAAAAACAATGCGAGTCCACGCTAAGCCCAAAGCACTGTTGAGCGCTTCATTTACCAAGCGTTCCATTTCAGCGACGTTGGTTGCACGATGAACGGCAACAAACGCTCTATGCAGCCCTTCCACTCGATGATTTGTCTGTAAAAGCTTTGCGCGAGTGTCTTCTAAAAATTTCTGTCGTTTCTCTACTCGATCTTCAAGATCAAGTGAGAGGCGTTTCAAACTGTCGTTCTGCTGATTAACAAGGTCTAAAAGCTGCGAATTCTGGCGTGCAAGAAGATGTTCACTTAGTGCTTCTTCAACTGCATGCTCAAATTGTTGATCGCCAAACTCTTGAATGACTTTAAAAACGTGGCCTAAGTTAATCGCGCGACGTAACTGATCAGCATTAGCTCCTTCAGCAATTAACACTTTTTGTGGCGAAGGATTATGAGAGTTAAATGAATCAGAGACAGCCTTAAAGGTAGCCGGGGTGAGCAGCTTGGCAGGAAAAGCCACCACGCTGTAGGCATTTGCTTCTAAAAATTTCTGAGCTTCAGCTAAGTCAGCAGCAAAATCAGCTCCGAAGCTAATTTGCTGAGGAGTCGGGTGACCCACTACAAGTACGCTCGATTTTAAAGACTGCATACTTGAGGCAAATCCTTTAATTCCTCAATTTGAAAATCCGCTGTCTCGTCAGCGTTTTCAGGCTTCATGTGAATATGTTCGCCGTAGCGAACCCAACAGGTCTGCCACCCTAGGCGTTTCGCTGGAGCAATATCGCTATCAACACGATTACCCACACTCAGATATTCAAACGGAGTGCCGCCGAACTCTTGTTGCAGCTTCTCAAACGCTTGCTGCTTCGTTTGAGTGAGGACGTCGACAATTTCGATTTGTTCAAAGAAGTGCGCAATTTTCAAAAGTTCAATTTTCCGGTTCTGTGTTCGTGGGTCGCCCGCGGTTACAAGAAAGAGTCGGTACCGACCTTGAAGTGACTTTAGTAAATCGATTGCACCGTCTCTTAAGCGAATATTTTCTTCAACGTTTCTGCTGTGAAACGCTTTGTGCCCTGCGAATGCAACGTCGTTCACATAAGTATCAGCGCGAACTCCGATTTTTTCTGCGAGGTCGCGATAGATCTGCGATCGTGGATTAGATTTCAGAAGCGCTGACCGAACACTCAAACAAGTTTCAAGATCGCAGTTCAGCCCAGCATCGATCATCGCAAGACAGGACTCACGAGCCGCGATCGGAATTAAAAATCCGCTCGTGTCTAAGAGTGTATCGTCTAAATCAAAAATGATCGACTTCACTACGTGTTCCCTTATCTTTGAATACCGCGGTTATTCCATTTTCGAATCTTGGCCAAATCGGAGTGAGATCAGTCACGCCATCTCGCTCTTCAATACAGATTACAGGTATTTTGTTATCGTGCCACCCGTACTGACTTAAACTTCCGGTAGTTGGATACCCAATGTCCTCTTGAAGCTGATACCCAGACGATTTTGCCAATCGCTCGGCATCTCTCCAGCCTGGTTTTCCTGTACAAACCACGCAAGGCTCCCAGCTATGACAATGAATGATGAGCCTTGGTTTAAAAATTTGAATCAATTCGACGACACCTTGGACTTCAGGCTCACTCGCCGGAGACTTTCCGGGAAAGTAGCGCTCTTTTTCGAAGTCTGAGGCCCAGTTCGAAGAGGGATAATTCCGATTGAGGTCAACTCCTCGGCCGTTCACTCGAGTTTTATTCTTAAAGCCATCAACGTTCAGGCACGGAACTACTATCCACGGAGCAACTGACTCAAGCCGCTGAGATTTTAGCCACTGGAGCGTTTTTTCAGCTAGTTCCACTCCTTCAGGCTCGTCGCCATGAATGCCTCCCATCAACAAAATAGGCTGCTCAGAGCGAAGCTGATCCAATGCCGTCGAAGAGTAGAGTGAAATGTCGGTTCCGAGTGCGGTTTTTTTCCAACTCGGTGTGACTGAAAAGTACCGTTGCACCCCCTCACTTTAGCGATATTTTTAGAGTGTTGTCGAGTGCTGGACTATTTCGCCTCGAAACTTTACTATCGCCCCAATGAATAAGACGACGAACACAACTCCTGCGAACAAAGAATTCTCGGTCATCATTCTCGCTGCCGGCAAAGGCACTCGAATGAAGTCTCCCTTGCCTAAAGTCCTGCACCCAGTTGCGGGTGTTCCGATCATCAAAAAGGTGATCGATGCGGTCCGAGGCGCTGGAGCTAACGAGATCCGCGTAGTAGTAGGCCACGGCGAAGCTCTTGTTCGCAAAGTTGTCGAGCCGATGGGAGTAAAATGCTACCCACAAGTAAATCAGCTCGGAACTGCTGATGCGGTTAAGGCTGCTGAACCTGAAACGATGAAGGGCACAGTTTTAATTTTGAACGGCGATCATCCTTTGATTGAAGCTGTCGACATCACAAAGATTTTGCGCGAAGTGCACGATACGAAGTCTGATTGTGCGGTCGTTTCAGCTGAAGTTAAGAATCCAGGAAAGTTTGGTCGGATTGTTCGCCATCAAGGTGAGTTAAAAGCGATCGTTGAAGCCGCTGACGCGGGAGCCGAGACTTTAAAAATTCGCGAAGTGAACACGGGCATCTATGCTATCGATTCTGAAACGTTAAACGACTATTTGCCGCGAATTCAAAATCACAATTCTAAAAAAGAATTCTACTTCACCGACATCATCAGCCTTTGCCAAGAGTCAGGCGAAAAAGTAACAGCAGTTAAAGCTCGTGCTTCAGTTGCGGTTGGAGTGAACACACAGACTGAACTTGCAATGGCCTCTCGTCAGTTGTTCCGCCGCAAGCGCGAAAAGTTAATGGAAGATGGCGTTTTAATGATCGAACCGCGCACAACTTTCATCGAAGAAGATGTCACAGTTGAAGCAGGAACAGTAATTTATCCGGGAGTTTATCTTCGCGGAAAAACCTCGATCGGACCTTTCTGTGTTCTCGAGCCAAATTGCTACATCGCAAATTCAAAACTCGCCGATGGTGTGATTGTGAAAGTTGGCACCTACATGGAGCAAGCGGTTGTTGAGTCGCGTGCAGATGTTGGTCCTTATGCCCACTTGCGACCAGGCACTGAGATTGGTGCAGAAGCTCATATCGGAAACTTCGTTGAATTGAAAAAAACTAAATTCGGTAAGCGATCGAAAGCGGGTCACTTAAGTTATCTCGGCGATGCGTTGATTGGTGAAGATGTAAATATTGGCTGCGGCACAATTACTTGCAACTACGCTGCGGACAAAAAGAAATATCGAACTAAGATCGGTGATCGAGCTTTCATCGGAAGCGACACTCAATTCATTGCTCCGGTAGAAATCGGGGCTGACTCAGTCATTGGCTCCGGATCAACAATCACAAAAGATGTTCCAGCAGGTGCACTAGCTGTCGCTCGCGGTAAACAAGTGATCAAAGAAAACTATAAGCCAAAGCCAGTTGAAGCAGATCCAGAAGAGAAAGCGTAATGTGCGGAATTGTTGGTTACTTCGGTAACGGTAGTCCAAAAGATGTCATCATCGATGGCTTAAAAAAGCTCGAGTACCGCGGCTACGACAGTGCTGGCATCGCTATTTTAAACAATGGTGAGTTCAAGCGTGTGCGTGCATCGGGAAAACTTTCTGAATTACAGAAAAAGCTCGAGGGCGAAACTTTTACTGGCAAGCTTGGGATCGGGCACACGCGCTGGGCGACTCACGGTGGACCAAGTGAGCGAAACGCGCATCCACATAACGTTGAAGGCGTTAGCCTCGTTCACAACGGCATCATCGAAAACTATCAAGAGATTCGTGAACGACTAAAAGCTGATGGCGTCACTCCCTCATCTGATACTGACTCTGAACTTGTCGCACACTTAATCGCGCGCAAAGTTAAAAACACGAAAGATCTCTTCAAAGCCGTGAAAGAAGTTTTGCCTGAACTTCGCGGTGCTTATTCAATTTTGGTAGTTTGGGACAAACAACCAGACACCTTAGTTGCATTCAAGAACGGACCACCTTTACTTCTTGGTGTGGGTAAAGATGAAATGCTCATCGCAAGCGACATCCAGGCTGTCATCAATTATACAAATCGCATTGTTTACCTCGACGATTTAGAAATCGCTCATGTTCAAGGAACTGAATACCAAGTGTTTTCTGCTGAAGGAAAATTGCTGAAGAAAGAAGAGCAGATTGTTCAGTGGAACAGCGAGCAGAGTGAAAAGGCGGGCTTCCGCCACTACATGCTTAAAGAAATCTACGAGCAGCCTCGCGCAGTTGCAAACGCAATTGCTCCGCATATCGATCTCGAAAATCGACGCACACGTTTAATGGGTGTGGGTTTCGGAGCAACTTCATTTGACGAGTTATCGAAGCTTGATCCGATTCAAGATTTGAAACTCACCGAACAAACGTTAAAAGAAGTCGAAAGAATTTTCATAATTGCGTGCGGAACAAGTTTCTACGCCGGGATGGTTGGCAAGTACTACATCGAGTCGCTCGCGCGAATTCCAGTTGAAGTTGAAATTGCTTCGGAGTTTCGTTATCGCGATCCAGTTATTCCACCACGCACTCTCGTTATGACAATTTCGCAGAGCGGAGAAACAGCCGATACGCTCGCGGCATTGCGATTAGCAAAGCAAGCGGGTGCGAAGACTTTGAGTATTTGTAACGTTCGACGCTCGTCGATTGATCGCGAAGCTCACGGTCACTTGTACATGAACTCTGGCGTTGAAATCGGCGTTGCCTCGACCAAAGCTTTCTCTAGCACTCTTGCATTACTAAATGTTTTCTCGATTTTCTTAGCGCGTATACTTGGAAAAATGACTGAAGCGCACGAGCAAGAATATCTTGAGGCGTTGCAAGCTGTGCCCGCACAAATGGAAGCGGTCCTGTCGTACGACAAGTTTTTTGACGAAGCTTCTCACACGCTTAAAGATTTCAAGGGCATCTTGTACATGGGTCGCGGGGTAAGCTTCCCGATTGCGATGGAAGGTGCTTTGAAGCTTAAAGAGCTCGCTTACATGCACGCCGAAGGTTACGCCGCTGGCGAGATGAAACACGGACCACTTGCACTGATCGATGAGCGCATGCTGATCGTGATGCTTGCTCCCGCAGACAAACACTACGAAAAAACTTTGAGCAATTTAGAAGAAGCTCGCGCTCGTGGCGGAAAAATTATTTCTGTTGGCACCGGCGACAACAACGAACTGAAAAGTGTTAGCGAATACTATCTCTCACTTCCATCAGCAAAGTGGACGATGAACCCCTTGCTCGAAGTAATTCCTATGCAGCTATTGGCTTATCATGTAGCCGATGCTCTCGGCCACGACGTCGACCAACCCCGCAACCTAGCGAAATCCGTAACCGTCGAATAAAAGGTAGCTGCTACCAGAGGGAAGCAAGGGTGCGTTAAGCGGAGATGGGGCCGGATTGGCTTTGATCAAAAGTGTAGGGAAGTATTGTTCCAACAGCAGCTTCAAAATTTTTTGCTACCCATTGAAGTTGGCCGCCTGTTTGTTGAGAAGCGGTCTTTGAAAGAGCCGTTAGAAAAGTTCGGCCGTAACCTTTTCCGCTGTGTTCTGGAATTACGAAAAGATCTGCCAGGCTGATCATCTCTTTATTCTGATAAAAAAGTGCGAACGCAACTTGTTCGTTGTCGACTTCCATCGCAAGGGTGAAAGCTTCACCGGGTACATGAGGGAAGAGGCTAAAATCTTTTGGAGTCGCAAGAGTTAGTTTCATTGACGTCATTATCTCTCCTTTGGCGGCAAAAGAGTAAAGTTAGGGTTCTGTCAGGGCCATTGTTAGCCTTATGGCTTAACGTCTCGCGAGGCTTCGGCGGCGCGCGCTTCTGTCTCATAGGGAATGTTGTAATAAGCAAGGTAGCTGTTTCGGTACTTTAAGAGACCCTTATAATAAAACCAGAGGTATTTGGCGTAGAACTTCAGCACGCCTTCGCGACGCATCTGTGAGACATGTTCGAGCTCGTGAGCGGTTAATTGGGGTGAGGCAGTTGGGTGTTTTACAAAGACAAACGGGTACAACACGATAGCATTTACCTTTAAACGAGCTGCTAGTCGTGAGTTGTAACGCCACCTAATCTTCAATCTAATTTTCATGTAAATTCAAAGGATTTCAGAATCATCTCGAGATTATGCAGGATCTTGGCCAGAAACATAGTAGGAGAGTTGATGGAGACTGTCGCCAGTTAGGCGATTGACCGTCCACTCGTTCAGGGGCTTTGCACCAAGCGAGTTATAAAAATCAATCGCCGGAGTGTTCCAGTTGAGAACTGACCACTCAAGCCTGCCACAATTTCTTTGCACTGCAGTTTTAGCAAGGTGAGCGAGCATTTGCTTGCCGTAACCTTTGCCTCGATGTTCAGGAAGTACAAAAAGATCTTCGAGATAAATTCCGGGCTTACCTAGGAACGTTGAGTAGTTGTGGAAGAAGAGCGCGAAAGCAACTTTCATTCCTTCTTCTTCGAGAAAGAGAACTTCTGCGTATCGTTCCTTGCCGAAAAGAGTTTGAGTAAGAGCGATTTCGTCAGCCACCATTTCGTGTTCGAGTTTTTCGTAGATGGCTAGCTCACGAATGAATTTTAAAATTTCTGGAACGTCGCTGATCGTTGCGGGAACAACTTTAGTTAGTCTGTGAGAATTCATGCGTTTGTTCCTGCTACATTTTCTTTTGCGAGATTTAGTTCGCCGCTGGCGCGGTCGACATTCGTCGACGATAACGTAAGATTTCTTTCGCTCATCCAAGTTGTTAAGCCTTCGCGGCAGCGTTGAACTTGAAGCGCGCGTTTATCATCTTTGTTCCAGCGACGACCATTCACAAAAGTTTTAACTTCTTCATCAGTTACGGGAGGGAATGCTCCGAAGTTAATATTCGTTGGCTGAAAGTGTTTGATTTTGGTTTCATCAGTGATTGCGTTAAGGAGCGAGCCGAGTGCAGATGCGCGCGGGGGAGCATCGTAATCAACTGCTTCTGTTTTTGAACGAACTTTTTGGTCCAAGAAGTTTGCTACCAACAGTCCGATGCAAGTTGATTCGAAGTAACCCTCAACGCCTGTGATCTGTCCTGCGAAGAACAACATTGGATCTTGCTTGCTTGAGAGATCTTTCGAAAGTGAGCGAGGGGTGTTGATGTACAAGTTGCGGTGAATTGAGCCGAGCTTCAAAAATTCTGCTTCTTCTAAACCAGGAATCATTCGGAGTACGCGCTTTTGATCCGCGTAAGCCATCTTAGTTTGAAAACCAACCATGTTGTAAGCTGTAGCTTCCCTGTTGTCTTGTCTGAGTTGCACAGCTGCAAATGGAATTCGATCGGTGCGAGGATCTTTGAGTCCAATCGCTTTCATGGGACCAAAGCGCAAAGTAAGCGGCCCGCGCTCCAGCATTGCTTCGATTGGCATACAGCTTTCAAAGTACGGAGTATTTTTCTCAAACTCTTTTGCTTCAGTCTTTTTCGCTGCTGTGATGGCTTCCATCAGCGCGAAGTATTCATCTTTGTTGAGAGGACAGTTGATGTAATCCTTTGTTCCTTTATCCCAACGATCGGCTTTCCATGCGATATCCATGTTGATAGAGTCAGTTGAAACAATCGGCGCGATTGCGTCGAAGAAATATAAAAACTCAGAGCCAAAATGTTTTCGTAAGTCATGCGCGAGAGGCTCATGAGTTAACGGACCAGTCGCAACAACGCACGGACGAGGAATTTCATCGAGTGATGTTACTGCACGAGTTTCAATTTTAATATTTGGGTGTGCGCGCAAAACCGAAGTTACAGCTTGTGCAAATCTTTCGCGATCCATCGAGAGGGCTTGGCCGGCAGGTACTCGCGTTTCAAATGCTGCTTTGACGATAAGAGAGCCAAGCTGTTCGGCCTCCCATTTCAACTGTCCTGGCGCGGAAGTCGCTGCCAGAGAGCCAAAGGAGTTAGAGCACACAAGTTCGGCACACTGATCGGTTTTATGGGCGGGAGTCATGGTTTCGCCGCGCATTTCAATTAATACGACTTGATAACCTTTTTCCGCGAGTTGATAAGCGCACTCGCTTCCGGCAAGCCCAGCGCCCACGATATGGATTGTCGGTTTGCTGGATGCCATGTTACTCCTCTGATCGATAGCAAGGACACTTTATGGATTCAAAATCAGGCGGCCCACCAAAACGACCTAATGTTAAACGCCGAAACGGACGCCACCTGACGAACATGTCAGATGTGTTACAGTCGCTCCTCGAAAATGGCAAGTCGGCGTTATCAGATGGCTTTACTCGTTGGAAATTAGAACAAAATTGGCAAGAGATCGTCGGCGAAACCATTGCTAAAAATACAGTGCCTTGCTCTTACAACCGCGGTGTTCTTTGGCTTTGGGTTCCCAACTCAGCCTGGATGCAACAGCTGTACTTTTTCCAGGACATGATCAAGGAAAAGGTGAACGGCTACCTCGGGAGAGAATTCGTCACGTCTGTGCGTTTCACGTTGAATAGACGTGCTGCCGCTCCCACTGAAAACGAAGGGTAGGCCGTAGCTTTTCTCAGCACACATCGTTGAGAAAAGCTACGGCCTACCTTTAGCGCTTAGCTTCGCTTTTTTGAATCGTTTCGCGGATTACGCTTTTCAAATACGTGTTGCGTGGTGAGCTT
>JAYSYM010000514.1:0-1064 GCA_043727635.1 Bdellovibrionales bacterium
AAATCGAACCGCGATTCTCTGGCTACCCAGATCGCGCGCGCTCTTCGAGACCAGTTGAGCCCAGCGAATGCCAGCTGGCTTCAAATAGAGTGAGTTTTCAGCGAACGGGTTTTGGTGACTAAACCTTTGAAGCTCCGCACCGTCTTCAGTAACAAGTTCCAAAAGATATTCGCCGATGTTCCAGCTCTTCGCAGCTTCGATAATGTCTGCGGTTGTTTGGAAAGTTGCGAACTGATGGTCAGCAAGTTGATTATCAGAAGCGGTCGAACGAGTGATTACGCTTCGGCCTTTTGCTCCCTCTAAGCGGCTAATTTTCTTTAAGTCACTCAAGCGCGTGGTGATTTCGAGGTTCAGAGAAGATAATTTCGAGTTCAATTCCTCAAGCTCATCTGCTTTAGTGCTAACTGATTTTTGAAGTTCCTGAAGATCGAGTTTGATAGCAGAAGTATCTCGTCGCACCGGGGCCTCGCTTGGTCGCGAAGCAAAAGTTGGCAAAAGGTTTTTCAGATTACCCAAACCGAGATCGGCCGCTATGTAGGTGATGATTCCTACAATCACAACGATCAATGCGATACTTTGTGCTCGGTCTTTAGATTGACCCATATTAATCCTCTAATCTTACAAAGAAGCGGTACATATCTTTACAACGGATTAAAGATGGCAAAAGATAAGTGAAAACAGTGCTTAAGCGAATTTCCGACCCAGGTCTCGCCTATAGTTGAGGAAAATCTCGAATGAAACGTCTCAAGTTAATTCTCGTTATAGTTAGTATGACATTGGTCGTAGGTACCATCGTCTCATTTTTAATCAAGCTTCCCGACCCCGCATCGGGCGTTGAACACGAAACTGACCTGGCGATTTTTGGTCTGCTCGCCGCGAAACTTTCTGAATCATCGAAGACTGAAATTTGCTGGCTTGGAACGCAAGGAAGTGACTTCGCCAAGAGGGCTTTTGCAGCATCAAAATCTCGTACTGCTTACTTAAAGTTGCGGATGAATGTGACTGTTATTGATCAGCACTCATCGGTGAGCGACATCGATGGGTGCCTGCGAGATTCGAACGTT
>JAYSYM010000515.1:0-3618 GCA_043727635.1 Bdellovibrionales bacterium
CTTTTCTCAACACGCATTGTTGAGAAAAGCTACGGCCTACCTATTTACCAGTTAGCTACTAGTGCTGTTGAGTAAGTTGTATCGAGGTGTTCCTGGAACCCTGCCGGTACAACGCCCTGATATTTTAATAAGTAAGACATCTTTACGCTGAAGATAGTTGAAAGTGCGGCAGACAGCGAAGGTTCTGCATTGATCAAGTAGGCGTCAGAGTTAGTAAAGTTCGGAAGATATTCAACCCACATTTTATACTCAGCCGTTTTCGAAATTTTTCGAGAGTACTGGCTATAAAGTCGCCCGAAATTCTCGTACTTGTTAGCGGGAGGAATGTAAGTATGCGTGTAGCGATAACCGGCTTCGCCGATTAACTCTGAGTTTTCTTTTTTGATGAAGAAATACTTACCCCCGAGATCCCAACTATTTCTTTGTACGTAGCCAGCGAATCGATCTGATTCAGCGCCGTAGCTTGTATACAAACTCCAGTACGTTGAAACAGCCCGCTCGTAACGTCCGCTCGCGTCCCAGGCATTCGCCGTTGTCGTACCACTTGTTTGAGTCGACAAGTATCGCCCTTTAGCAACGAGTGTATTGAGTGAGAAAGTATACGCAGTCTTTTGCTTGAAGCTTGTACTTTGTGAATCAGTGTTACCGCTGACAATAACAGCCGATAATTCCGATTCATTTTTCCATGGCGACTGAGCAAACGATGCGCTTGAGGAGACTAAAATTATAAGGGCTAAAAACCTTGCAAGCATGAGGTCCTCCGAGTTGAATGAATGATATCCATATTTAAACCTGGGGGTCAAAGGTGAGCATACTAAAAGAGTTTCGCGACTTTGCAATGAAGGGCAGCGTGATTGATCTCGCGATCGGTCTAATTGTTGGTGTTGAGTTCGGCAAGATTGTTAACTCACTTGTTAACGATATCATCATGCCGCCGATCGGATTAGTCATTGGGGGCGTCGACTTCAGAAATTTGTACGTATTGTTAAAAGAAGGTCCCGCTGTAGCTGCGCCTTATGCAAGCCTTGCAGACGCGCAAAAAGCTGGAGCTGTAACAATGAACATCGGATTGTTCATCACAACTCTAATTACGTTTATCATCATCGCATTCGTGGTCTTTATGATCGTGAAGGCTGTTAACAGAATGCGCCCAGTGCCATTGGTGCCGCCCCCAACGCTCTAAAATTGTTCGGCTTTAGAATCGGGAGTGGCATTCACTCCTGAATCGGCTGGCATTTCCTCGAGCACTTCTTCGTCGTCCTCTTTTGTCACAGCTGGCGGAGGAGTTACCGTCGGAGCTGCCGACGGAACTGCCGGCGGAACTGCACTGATCGTCGCGACTGGCGTACCTTCCGGCAAAATCGGAATTTTCTTGTACGATTTTCGAGCTTGATCGCGCATCTCAGTAAGCTTCGTCTTTCCGCTCAAAAACTCTTCAGCAACTTCTCTCATCGCCGGGGGAATACGAATATTCGTGCCTCTCGGCATATCCAATCGCCCTTTTCGAACATTCGGGCTGAAGTGCGGATTGAAGAGCTGCGCAAGCTCTGCGTCGTCTCGGAACCAAACTTTTACGGCTTCGAACGGAACGGGCTTTGAAAGTTTGATCTCAGCATGATCAAGCGGCACGCTCCACTTCACGCCTCCGAAATATTTAGTAGCGTTTCGCTCAACTTCTAATGCAGCTAAGAAACACGCGTAAAAATTTTCTGAAGCAAAGCCAAATCGTCGCGAAGAATACTTGTTGATGATCTCGGTGAGATCGTTAGTCCCAGTTTTCTTTACGATCCTAGCGATTCCGCTTGGACCGTGATTGTAACCTGTCAGCGCTAGCGGCCAGGATTTCAACATCATGTAGTTAGATTTTAGGAGCTTTGCTGAGGAGCGAGTTGCTTTGATTGGATCATTACGCTCGTCAACAGAGTTGTTGACCATCATGTAAGGTCGCGCAGTTCTTCTCATGAATTGCCAAATACCGCTCGCACCAACTCTTGATCGCGCATAAATGTTAAACGAACTTTCGACAAACGGAAGGCGAGTCAGTTCAATCGGTAAGCCTTCGCTCTTAAATATCTTTTCCATCTCTCGAATGTAACGTCCGGAATAATAGATTCCGAGAGCAAACCGATCTTTCTGACCAAGTTGAAATCGAATGCGCCCGCGCTTTGTCGCGGCATTAAATTTGTCAGGATCGTCTACTCCCTCATACATCTTCCAAACCTGAAGATCTTCACCTATAAGTCCATCACTAGATTTTAATTTTGACAGTTTCATCAGACGATCTTCGATATCGCGACGATAGCCATTTACTAAACGCTCGCGCGCATGGTGCTTCTGACGAGAATTTGTCGATGTGTCCCGCATGATCGAATTAAAATCTACTGGGTGAAAAACAACGTGAATGTGCAAGCTATCGTGCATCACTCCCTGATTAGTTGTGTACTTCGAATAGATATCACGCCAAAACGCGACTCGTTTTTTTAAACCTTCTGGTGTTGCAAAAGTGTTTTCTGAATAACCAAGAGCTCCGGTTTGCAAAGCGTAGTTGGGCTTTTGCCAAGACTGGGTGGCAGTTAAAGGCCCTTGCGGAATGATCTCCATGATTTCGGGGCTGACTTCGCCTTCAGCGAGAGTGTCGGGCGTTCCAGCCTGTGCCTCTTCGGGGTCGATGGTTTCAACTTGGTCTTTCTTCTTGCCCCAGCCGAACAATGCAATTTTACGCTCGGGAACCGCACCAAAAGTTGCCTGCACTTGCAACTTCTGCAGCGCATGTTTCTGTAGCCGACGCGCAACCGTTTGGTCACTCGCAACAACCGATTGAGAAACGATCGAAAAAATAACGAAGGTCGAAAGATAAACTTTCATCATCTCAATTCTGCGCAATCACTGCTGCAAGTTTGTCAAAGAACGCTCTAGCTTGAACTTCTTTTTGTGGCGAGCCATTGAAGATGCACGCAAAGCTAAGAATCTCGCCGTCAGTCTCACCGGCATATCCCGCGAGCCCCACTACTCCGTTCAGTAATCCGGTCTTCGCGCGAACCCAGCGTTCAGCTTTCCCGCCCTTCATGCGACTTCTCAAGGTGCCATCCACACCCGCAATCGGGAGCGACATTAAATATTCGGGAAACACAGTGAAGTCAGCTTGCATGAGAGTAAGAAATTTTCCGAGTTGGGCCGCAGTGATACGATTGTCTCGCGTAAAGCCAGAAGCGTTGGTGAATACTAAATTTTTATCGTTTAAACCTAGTTGCTGAGTAAATTTCTGAACGACCTTAAGCCCTTCGGGCATCGTTGCTGGGAGTACGCCAGATTCAGCAGCTAGATTCTTAACAAGCATTTCAGCTACGTAATTGTTTGACCACTTCGCCGTGTCAGCAATGACATTTGATAACTGCTTACTCTCAGAAAAGGCCAGAACCTTCGCATCTCTTGGTGTGGCCCCTGTTATTACTTTTCCTTTAACGATAATTCCGCGCTGCTTTAAAAACTCGAGCAAGTGCGCACCACTCCACAAGTCGGGACGAGAAATATTTTTGTAAACTACAACCTCGTCAGAGTTAACGCCGATTTTTCCCGAGACTGAAACAATGTCTCCCCAAAATGACTTCTCAGAAGTGC
>JAYSYM010000516.1:0-1060 GCA_043727635.1 Bdellovibrionales bacterium
CAGCCAACACTTGCTTCTGAGATGGGTAACCTTCAAGAGCGAATCACTTCGACTAAAAACGGATCTATCACTTCGGTACAAGCAGTTTACGTTCCGGCCGATGACTACACGGATCCAGCTCCAGCAACGACTTTCGCCCATTTGGATGCGACAACAAACTTAGATCGAGAAATTGCATCACTTGCGATTTTCCCGGCGGTTCATCCGTTAACTTCAAGCTCGCGCTTGATGGATCCAAACGTTGTCGGTGAAGAGCACTACAAGTGCGCTCGCGACGTTCAAGCGCTTCTTCAGCGCTACAAAGAACTTCAAGACATCATCGCGATCTTGGGTATGGATGAATTATCTGAAGAAGATAAACTCGTTGTATCGCGCGCTCGTAAAGCCCAGCGTTTCTTGTCTCAGCCGTTCTTCGTTGCTGAACAGTTCACGGGCCTTAAAGGTAAGTACGTAGACGTTAAGGACACCATTCGTGGTTTCCGCGAACTTCTTGACGGCAAACACGATGAGATTCCTGAACAAGCGTTCTACATGGTTGGAACAATTGAAGACGTAATTGAGAAGGCGAAAAAGATCTAATGTTTACGTTAACTTTGGTTACGCCAGAAAAACGAATCGTTGCGGGGACAGAGATTGAAGAAGTCTTTGTTCCAGCAGATCGTGGCGAATTAAATATTCTTCCTGGGCATGCTCCGCTAATGACGACGCTGACCCCTGGTATTTTACGATACCGCTTAAAGGGTGATGCGAAGTTGAATGCGGTTGCGATTAGCTGGGGCTACTGCCAAGTGAGCCCACAAGGTGTGAACGTTCTTGCTGAAACCGCAGAGCGTCCTGAAGAAATTGATAAGGCACGATTAGAAACTCAGTTCAGAACGGCTTCATCGCGTCTATCGAGCTCTGACATAGATTCAGAAGTGCTTGTGAAAGTGCAACAGCAGCTGGCCGTAGCCGAAGTTCGTAAAGAATTGATTTCGATTTCGGGCAATACAACTTCCCATTAAACACAACCAGCAAGGGTGGTAGTGAATGTCTCAGCAGCTGACAGAACTTTGGTTGC
>JAYSYM010000517.1:0-3606 GCA_043727635.1 Bdellovibrionales bacterium
ATGTTGAGAAGTGGGCGAAGGCCAATGGCGTGAGCTGCACAAAAACTTTTGGGCAATATCTTGATGATCCAAAATCGGTTGACGAGGATCGCTTGCAGAGCCAAGGCGGATGCATCATCGGTGGACTGCCAAAAGGTGTGTCGGCACAAGACGAAATGATCTTGGGTGAACTTCCAAAGCGTAAATACCTTACGGCTAGGTTCGATGGCGCCCCTTCAGTCGGGCCCTATACCGTTTACCCAAAAGCTTTCGATTGGATCGCTAAGAACAATTCTGCACTCGAGGGACCAATCGTTGAAGTTTATGAAGTCCTCAACGAAAAAGAGGTACTCACTGAGTACCTCTTCCCGATTAAATAAATAAATTGTTGGCATTCGCGCACACTACCCAGTTTCCAAATCAGTCCGAATGAGGCGAGCACATCGCGATGTTGGTATACCAACAAAATTGTTGGTATATCGGCATTCGCTTGGCGCAGGCAATTAGCGCTCGCCCCGCGCGCAACTGCCGAGCTCGAAATATCAGCTCAAGATTCAATGTCCATATATAGTACTAAACGTTGCTTATATGGACATCGCTCAACCGAGTCATCACGTCGATCAAACCCAAAAAAAAGGCAACCAGTTACGGTTGCCTTTTTTATTTCCGTGCGCATGCCGGTTATCTATTTTACTGAGTAAGCTTGTTTCAACTCGTCGTAGTGCTTCTCTTGAAGCACGCCCATGCGTGAGCACATCAAGTTCGAAGTGTCGATCTGGTAATTGATAATCTCTTGCGACGACGGCTCGAAAAACTCGATGTAACAATCCGGGAAGCCAAGAGAGTGGCCAAACTCGTGACGGATCGTCCACTGCACATCCCACTCAGTAAGTGGAGCGTTTGCATCCATCGTGATCGTGCTTCCAGCCAGACCATTTACATGCGGAGTAGTTCCAGCCACGAACTCGACGTGAGTTGCCGCATCTGGCGTGAACTTAAGAACTAAGCTCCAACCATTCCACTTCCACTCATCTTCAATGTTCACTTTTAAATAAGTCTCAACCGGATCATTTTTAGGATCGCGGAATGGGTAAACCAAAACGCTGTCGTTCCAAGTGATATCAGTTCGCTTGCTAGTGATGTCAAAGAAGCTGTTGAAGAGACGCTTTGCTCGAGGATTATATTTTGTATAGAAGTTCCAAATTCGTCCGCCAGTTTGCTCGAACTTTAAATTCTTCTCACAAGTTAACTCGACAGCTTCAGTGTTGAAGCAAAGAAGTAGAAGCCATTGCTCCAAGCGCTTTTGCTCATCGGCAGCTAATGTTTTAAAGTTACGAAGTTTATTTTCAAGATCAGGTTCGATGCTCAAGAAGTAAAATCCGCGAACGTCTTTCATACGCACTTGAGTTAAGTACGGAAGATATGGCTGCATCATGATCCAGCGAGCCGATGTTTGATAAACTTTATCGAGTTTCAAACCCCAAGCGAGATACGTCTTTAATTCAACTGGCGGTTGATCAGTAAACGGCTCACCTTTAATCAACACGTTGTACATTTCTACCGGCATTTCTTTTAATGCCAGATCGTAACGAGCAAGTGCAATTTTGTCTGAATAGCGATTCGGCTTATCAATCGGATAACCAGTCATCGTCGCTTTAGATGAGAACGAGAGAACTTTGTCTGCCGGAAGTTTTGAATTGATGTGAGAGAGCCACGCTAAGTTTCGCTCTCCCATTTTGATCGCATCTTGAAGTGAACCAGCTTGTGCTCGCTCTTCAGCAGTCAATCGAACGCGTGCATCTGGCGGAGTGTGTGGCGGAGCTTTGGCTTCCTCTTTCGAACAAGCAGTAACGGCTACGGCAGAGATTAATAAGAGTGCAAATAAGAATTTAGACATTCGGCCCCCCAGACGAAAAAAGCCGTCCTGTTTGGACGGCTTCTGTCTATTAGCAACTCGCTAGAGAGGCAGCAAGGTTAATGCTACCCGCCGCGCAAAAGATTTAGCGCACTACCCGCCTTAAACCACTTAATTTGCTCTAGGTTAAAAGTATGCTTCAGCTCGGCTGTATCCGTTTTCCCGTCGGCATGTTTAATTTCGAGCTTGAGATTTTTACCTGGTGCAAATTCTTTAAGGCCAACGATTGATAACCGATCGTTCTCTTGGATCTTGTCGTAATCAGCTGGGTTCGCAAACATGAGTGGCAAAGCGCCCTGTTTTTTCAAATTCGTTTCATGAATTCGAGCAAAACTTCGAGTGATCACTGCGACTCCACCAAGGTGACGCGGGCACATCGCTGCATGCTCGCGGCTTGATCCTTCGCCGTAGTTTTCGTCGCCAACGATGACCCAAGCCTGACCTTTTGCTTTGTAAGCACGAGCCACTTGAGCGAACTCGAGGTTCTCTTCGCCAGTTAAAACGTTCTTTCCAGTTCCGGCAGCATTAGTGAACGAATTCACTGCGCCCAACAACATGTTGTTTGAAATATTATCTAAGTGACCGCGGTACTTAAGCCATTTTCCTGCAGGAGAAATGTGATCGGTCGTGCACTTGCCCTTCGCTTTGCAAAGGACAACTAAATCTTTGTAGTCCTCGCCACTCCATTTTTTAAATGGCTCAAGAATTTGAAGTCGATCTGAATTTGGAGCAACTTCAACCTTCGCAGTTCTTCCTGCCGGAGCTTGATAACCATCAGGGTCAGCAACGAAACCATTAGCTGGAAGTTCTGGGGCTTGCGGTGGTGCGAGCTTAATTTTTTTACCTGATGGAGTTTCTAGTTCGTCAGTGAGCGGATTGAAATCTAATCGACCGGCGATTCCGAGAGCCATCACTAGCTCAGGGCTTCCGATAAATGCGAAAGTTTCTGGGTTGTCATCTTGGCGACCACGGAAGTTACGGTTAAACGAGGTAACAATTGAGTTCTTCGTACCTTTTTCAAGATCGTCACGCTTCCACTGGCCAATGCAAGGGCCACAAGCGTTCGCAAGAACAGTTGCTCCAACATCATTGAGTGTTTGCATCTGACCATCACGAATAATCGTATTCTGAATTTGCGTTGAACCCGGGCTAACTAAAAACTGTTGAGGCATTTTAATTCCAGCTTCGAGCGCTTGCTTAGCAACAAAAGTGGCGCGACCGATATCTTCATAAGAAGAGTTCGTGCAAGAACCAATCAGAGCAGCTGAAAGGTTTGTTGGCCATCCGTTTGCCTTCGCATCAGCTGCCATTTTTGAAATTGGGTGCGCGATATCAGGAGAGTGAGGGCCAACTAGATGTGGTTCAAGAGTTGAAAGATCAATTTCAACAACTTGATCATAGAACTTCGAAGGTGACGCGATAACTTCAGCGTCAGCAGACAAAACGTCTTTATTTTCGTCTGCGATCTTTGCAAGCTCTGCGCGAGTCGTAGCTTGAAGATACTTCGCCATGCGTTCGTCGTATGGGAAGAGCGAACACGTAGCACCAAGCTCCGCACCCATATTGGTGATGGTAGCTTTCGCCGTCGCACTTAGTGACGAACAACCTTCGCCGAAATACTCAACGATTTTATCTGTTCCACCTTTTGTCGTGAGCAACCCGCAAAGTTTTAAGATGACGTCTTTACCTGAAGTCCAACCGTTAAGTTTACC
>JAYSYM010000518.1:0-1058 GCA_043727635.1 Bdellovibrionales bacterium
CTCGGTTCGTGTTCCTGATGAATTTATGAGTGCGGTTGAGCGAGACGGTGAGTGGCAGACGACTGCGCGAACTGATGGCTCGGTAGTTTCAACATTTAAAGCTCGTGAGTTATGGAATGAAGTTGCCCAAGCTGCTTGGCAGTGTGCTGATCCGGGTGTGCAATTTGATTCGACGATTCAAAAATGGCATACGTGTTCTGAGACGGGACCAATTCGCGGATCGAATCCGTGTAGTGAGTTCATGTTCTTAGACGATACGGCTTGTAACTTGGCTTCTTTGAATCTAACGAAGTTTTTGCGAGAAGACGGAACGTTTGATATCGAAAGTTATCGCTACGCATGTCGCGTGTTTTTCACAGCGCAAGAAATCTTAGTCGACTTCTCTTCGTACCCGACGGCACAGATTGCAACTAACTCTCATAACTTTAGACCTCTCGGTCTTGGTTACGCAAACCTCGGCACTTTGCTCATGGTTAAAGGTATCGCTTACGACAGCGAAGAAGGTTTTGCTTGGGCCGGAGCATTGACAGCAATCATGCATGGCGAAGCATTTAGAACTTCTTCGCTAATGGCGAAATCAAAAGGTGCATTCGCGGGCTATCAAGAAAACTCTAAAGTGATGATGAACGTTATGAAGCAGCATCATAAAGCTTTAGACTCAATTGATCGCGAATCTCTCGATAAAACCGGCGGCAAAGGTTTGCTCGACGAAGCTTACAAAATTTGGAATGAGACAATCGATCTAGGTACTAAGCATGGTTACCGCAACTCACAAGCAACTGTGCTTGCGCCGACGGGGACAATTGGTCTTTTAATGGATTGCGATACGACAGGTATCGAACCAGATTTTGCGTTAGTAAAATTTAAAAAGTTAGCTGGTGGTGGTCACTTTAAGATTGTGAACCAGTCAGTTGCTCGAGCATTAAAGACTCTTGGCTACACTGAGAAGCAAATTCCTGAAATCATCGCGCACGTTGGTGAGCATATGACGATTGAAGGTGCTCCGCATTTGAAGGCTAAGCACTTGCCGGTTTTTGATTGTGCTAATAAGTGCGGTG
>JAYSYM010000519.1:0-1058 GCA_043727635.1 Bdellovibrionales bacterium
ATGGCTCACAAGCCTAAAGGTGCGGAAGATGTCGCGCCAAGATTATCGGGCATCGACAACCTCGAGCGTTCATTACGTAAAGCTGTCGATTCTGAATTATCAATCTGCGAACATCGCCTAGGATTCTTAGCAACGACAGGTGCGACGACTCCGTTCATTGGACTTCTTGGAACAGTCGTCGGGATCATGACTTCGTTTCAAGGTATTGCGGCGAGTGGGTCAGCAAGTCTTGCGGTTGTTGCTCCCGGAATTTCAGAAGCATTATTTGCAACTGCAGTTGGATTGTTCGCAGCGATCCCAGCGGTTGTTGCTTACAACTATTATATCGGACGCGTTCGCAAAATCGAACTTGAGATGAGCAGCTTCGGTTCAGATTTTTTGAATATCGCGAAACGAAATTTCTTTAAGGACGAGTAATGGCTTTTTCAACTGGCGGCGGCGGTAAATCTCGAGCAGCAATGAGTGAAATCAACGTCACGCCACTTGTCGACGTCATGCTCGTGCTGTTGATCATTTTCATGGTCACTGCTCCGATGATGCAACAAGGGATCGATATTGATTTACCCGAAACTGCAAGTTCGGGTGTTGCGACCAACGATGAGCCCTTTGTCCTCGAGATTCGTAAGAACAGAAAAATTTATGTCGGCGACACGCAACTCTCGATGGAAGACCTTCGAAAGCGTTTAGAAGCCATCTTTAGCACGCGAAAAAATAAACAAATTTATTTGCAAGCTGATCGCACAGTTGATTACGGATACGTCGCTGAAGCGATGGGTGAAATTCGGGCCGCGGGAATTACGAATATTGGTTTAGTGACACTTCCAAAGACGGGACTGTGAGCACAAAAGCACTTTTCTCTCCTCAAGATGAATTCTCTCGTGGAATTTTAATTTCCATTGCAGCTCATTTTGTTTTCATGTGTCTTCTAATTTTTAAAGCGGTGTTTTATCCATCAGAGCCGATTCGTATGGAGCGTGCGATTCGAGTCGACATGGTTGGCCTTCCCGACAAGCGTGCACAACTTCCTACCGAAGCAAAAACTGAAGCACCTCCTGCTC
>JAYSYM010000520.1:0-1057 GCA_043727635.1 Bdellovibrionales bacterium
CCTTCTCAGCAAACCGGTCAGCAGTTCTATTCATGGCAGTGGCCACTGCTTTTTTGGAATTTGTGTCGGCTGAGTTCTCTTCTATGGTTTGGCCAAGAACATTTTGTGATCGATTGACTGAGCTATCCGCATAGCCCGCGGCTGCAGCACTCAAGAGTTCGGCTAAGAAGAATTTACTAGCGCCCGAGTGGTACTCACCTTCGACTCCGTAAACTCCAAATGCATCGAGCGCGTGTGCTTTCAAATCAAATGTTGTAGCGCTTGATGAACGCCTGAGTTTATTGAACTCAACTAAAATCCTTTTGGAATTGCGCTCTAGAGTGGCTTCGCCAATTAGCGTGAACTTCTCACCTGTCTTTAATTCTACGAGCGCCGAAACAGGAGATTTTGCGTCGTAAAGAGCAATCAGACTCTGGTGAATGACTGCTGTTTTAATTTCTCCAGCCTTCAATGAACTGATCGCCTCAAGTGCTGCGCCTTGATTAGAAACAATGGGACTTGCTTTGACTTCGGCCATGCCCCACGAACGGAGGTACTGTCGCCCACGGATATCACCTTCGTTGGAGGGCTTCCTTTTCGTTTGCTTCGCCTTCACTTCTTCAACTAACTCTCTTTTTTCTATCGCAGGTGTAGCTTCAGGTTCTCGATAAAGAGCTGTCCGCGCATGTGCATCGATTGAAAGAAAAAGAATTATTATACAAAGTCTTTTCATTGTAGCTTCTCGCTATCCATTACTCGTCCGTTCGAACGCTTAAGCCTAGTCACCTCTAAAGAAATTGGAATCGATTCCGTCACTTTTAAGACTTGATCTAATTGAGGAGAGTTAAACGCACCTCGGATTTTTACAAAATCCTGATGACGTGTAAGCGATGGAATGACGTCAAAAACGTAAACTCTGTTTTGGCTACGAATTAACAAGTTAGTTTGAAACTGTGAGCTTGATGAGAGGTAAATTGTTAGCTCTCTTGGCTCTAAGCTTGAAATTACCGTCTTGATCCGGTCAGGGCTTCCAATCTTTACATCAACAATACTTTCAGGAAACTCAATGACACTGACC
>JAYSYM010000521.1:0-3602 GCA_043727635.1 Bdellovibrionales bacterium
CAGTTTCGAGCAGGAAACAGGAATAGAATCAGCGAGTAAGCCAAGGAATGGCCAGACGCTTAAAGGCTCAAGCAAAGTGCAGGATGCACGAATGATTTCAGACCCACCTCCCCCAATTTTTTTCTAGTGTCACCTCCGAGAACTTTCTGAAAGCTCGGATGAAGATTCAAGGTCTCAACAAAGTATCAATGGACGAACCCTCTCAAGGGAGAGAAAAAGCCATTCGTGCGCGTGAAGACCAACTAAACTTCTCTTTGCCCGCCGCCGCTCCCGCAAATGTTCCTCCTCGTAACGAGAAAATTGACGACGTCGCAAAGTTGTACGAAAAACAATTCTTGCGCGAGATGGTGAAAGCCATGCGCTCGACTGTTTCTAACAGTGAACTCGTTCCGCAAAGTATGGGCGAAAAGATTTATCGTTCGCAAATGGATGAAGAGTACGTTGAGCAGTGGAGCAACTCGGGCGGCACCGGTTTATCGAACATGATTTACGATCAAATCATGGATCGCTATTTCAAAAAACCAGAGTCAGCTAAGTCACTCGGTCAGCAAGGACCGATTCAAATTTCAAATCGTGATATCGCAAAAGCAATGCGTGTTGAAGGTGGTCGTCCGCAGCAAACTTCTGTGAAAATTGACCTGCAGGCCTCTGGCCAAATTCAGGCGCCGTGGGATGCGACTTTGGTCACTAAAACCAAGCTTCCGGATGGCAAGAATGCTGTTGTCCTCGACCATGGAGCAGGTATGCGCTCAACTTTTATTTTCGATGGTGTTCCCTCGGCCCTAGAGCCAGGATCGAAAATTGCGCGCGGGACTTCGGTCGGAGTGCTGAGCCCTGAAAATAATTCCTTCATTTGGAATATGACTGATGTCGAGCCCAAGTCAGCGGATGCCGCTGCTGGCACGGGAACTAAGTCACCGGACTTAGGTGGACCAGCGAAAGAAAGTTTGTAATATTATGCTTAAGCGCCTGTCTCAATATGATACTCTAGTAAAGATAGCCAAAGATGCAGTTTCAGGAGGATTAGATGAAAATTTCGAATAAACCAGCAGGTAGCCAATTACCAACTTCTGATGCGGCGGCGAGTTCTCAAACTAGCAAATCAAACAGAGCAAGCAATGCTGGTGTTGATGCAATTCTCACAAAATCAACTGGCAAGTCTCAAGGTGTTGCAAACTCAGCTCGCGTTGATGTTTCAGAGCGCGGTCAGCAAGTTAAAAAAGCAAAAGAAATCGCAAGCAAAGATCTAAACTCTGTCGACGAAGCAAAGGTTGCTCGTTTTCAAAAGATGATCGACGAAGGCAAATACAAAGTTGATGCTGAATCGATCGCAGATCGCTTGGTTGACGAACACTTAAACATGCCTTCTTAGGATAAGAAGGCAAAAAAAGGGGAACCACGGATGGAGCCCAATAAGCTAAGCCTCAACACACAAGAACTTTTCAATGCTCTTGCTGACAACCTTGACAGCCAAGTAAAAGTTTATCGTGCGCTTCTCGAAGTTGTTCGCAAAGAACGTGAAGTTCTCGTTGCTGCGCAAATCGAGCAGCTCAATGAAAACAACAAAGCAAAAGAAGCAATCTTAGTAAAAGTTCGTTCGCTTGATGCTGCTCGCATTAAGTATGCGCATGATCTAGCCCTTGCCGTTGGCGCTGATCCTACTCAGCCTCGCTTACTCGAGATCGCTTCAAAAATTAATCTCACAGACGGTGATCGTTTAAGAGTTCTTCATTCAACTCTTGAGCTTTTGGTTAAACGCTTAAGCGAAATTAACAAAGGTAACGAATCTCTTGTTCAAGCAGCTTTGCAAAACGTGTCGGGTGCAATTGAGTCGATCAAAGGCACTCTTCAAGCAAAGCCTACTTACGGTAAAAAAGGGGCATTGGTCACCAGCCCACAAAATGGTGAACACTTGGTAAGCAAGGACGTTTAGACAAATGGGCGGCAAGATTCACGGAATGCTTGATGTAGGTAAGCGCTCTCTGGCAAACAGCCAGACGGCCTTGCAGACTGTTGGGCATAACATCGCGAATAAGAGTACCGAAGGGTATTCGCGCCAGCGCGTTGAGATCCAGTCTAATGTACCACTTGGTTCGGACGGAAAAGTTCGCGTAGGGATGGGAGCGAAAGCTTCAAACATCACGCGAATTAATAACCCGCATCTTGAAAAGCAAATCGGCAAAGAGCAATCGAATCTCGGCTTCCTCAATGGAAAAATGGATGCTCTTTCTCGTGTTGAGCAAGTTTATAACGAGCAGGTGAACAAAGGTTTAAATCACTTCATGGGTGATTTCTTTAACTCAATGCGAGAGCTTGCTAACAATCCTGAGAGTCATGCGACTCGCTCACTTGTAAAAGAGACGGCTGACTACTTAACAAAAGACTTTAAGCGCGTTAACACGCAGCTCAAAGAAATTCAAAAAGACATCGACTTCCAAATCACCACTCAAGTTAACGAGATTAACCAGATGGCTGAAGAAGTTGCTTCCTTAAATGAAAAAATTCAGATGGTCGAAATTAATGGCGCCAATGCAAACGACGAGCGCGATCGCCGCGATCTTTTAGTGAAGAAGATCGGCGAGAAAATGAATATCAGTCATGCTGAAGGTAAAGACGGTACTGTTACTATTCGTGCTGGCAATACTGGTATTTTAGTTGCCGGCAGCGATGCTAAAAAACTTTCTGTGCAATCAACTCCCGAGTCAGACCGCAAAGGCGAAGGCAACGTTGATGTGTTTTACCACAATTCAGATCGTTCAACTCCAGTGAAAATGAGTGCGCAAATTAACGGAGGATCAGTCGGTGGTCTCCTTGAAGTTCGCGATCAAACCATTGGTGAGCTCTTAAATGAGACTGATGAGTTGGCTTACACAATGGCCTCTCAAATCAATGAAGTTCACCGTTTTGGTGTCGACGGAACAAATAAGTTTGGCTTTAATTTCTTTGATCAGCCAACTCAAGTTCGTCACGCATCTGAACACTTAAAAGTAAGCAAAGAAATTATTGATAATCCAGCTCGTATTGCGTCGGCAGCTGCGCAAAATTCTCCTGGTGATAACCGCGTAGCCAACTTTATTTCGAATCTTCAGTTCGAAAAAGTTATGGGCAATGGCAACACGATGGACGACTTCTACAATGGAATGGTCGGAAAAATCGGTGTGATCACTCAGCGTGCCGATTTAGCTCAGAAGTCGCAGAACGATATCCTTAAAAATTTGAGTAACATTCGCGAGAGTGTGAGCGGTGTGAGTTTAGACGAAGAAACGACGAAGATGATTGAGTTCCAAAAGGGCTTCGATGCATCAGCGCGTTTGATTCGCACAGCAGACGAAATGTTCGATACAGTTTTAAACTTGAAGAGAATGTAGATGAGAATCGCTGACAAAATGAATTATGATCAAGTAACCTCCAATCTTTCGAAGAATCGAACAGATATGGCCGAGTTGCAAAATCAGGCTGCCACACAAAAACGTGTGACTAAACCGTCTGATGATCCGTTAGCTGCGGCTCGCGTTCTCGCTGGTAAAATCGATATTAACAGCAACAATCAGTTTGTTAAAAGCGTGAACAACGCAAAAACTTTCCTTGAGTTCTCGGAGCAG
>JAYSYM010000522.1:0-1054 GCA_043727635.1 Bdellovibrionales bacterium
CGCATCACACGCTTGCTCCATCCGTTTACGCCGTTTATTACCGAAGAAATCTATCAAAAGCTGCCGTTTAAAAACAAAGCCTGCATTATCGATGAGTATCCAACTCAACAGGGTGACAAGGCGTGGTTGGCTTTTGGTTCTGCAGAATCCAGCTACGAAATGAAAGTAGTCATGGAAGTTATTTTAGCGGTGCGAAACATCCGCGGCGAAAATTTGATTAAGCCAAGCCAAAAGATGCAGGTGTGGACAGTGCCGCAAGACGAAGTCACACAAAAAATTCTTTTGCGCAACGAAGCCGAAATCATGCGCCTCGCAGGCCTCGATGTGTTAAAGGTTGAGCCGCGCAGTTCATTATCAAAGTGTGCTGTGGCACCAGTGCGTTTTGCTGACACTCGCATCGACGTGGTAGTTCCTCTTGAAGGACTCGTGGACATCGACGAAGAGATCAAGCGCGTGCAAAAAATGATCGAGAAAACCAACAAAGATATTAATTTGCTTTCCGGAAAATTATCCAACGCCAACTTTGTGAAAAATGCGCCTGAGGACATCGTGCAAAAAGACACCGCATTGCTTACAGAGCTGCGATCGAAAATTGCTGGTTACGAAGAGGGCCTTACAAGGTTGAGAAGTTAAGTCGTCGAACAAAATCGAGTGGCGCTCGCTTCCGGGTCGAGAGCTTTACCAGGCTTCTCGTTTTTCGAGAGGCTTTTCTTTTCCTTGCTGAAACGGAATGCAGTTGCAGGTTTCGCAGCCTTCTGAATTAGTCTCACAGACCAAGCGGGCGCCGCTGAAAAAGCAGCCAACCGGTTTGTAGTCATAGCATTTGCCATTTTGTTTGTAGGTGGAGCAGCTGATGGTGAGCAGTAACAGAGCGAACCAGGACAAGGTATTTCTTTTGAATCGAATCATGCTAATAACCCTCTTCTTTGATCTGAGGGTATCAATTTTCGACTTGCAGGAAAGAGCCAATCGACTCGTTGGTTGAGTTAGCTTGCTCAACTATTTTTTTTGGGAGTTTTTCGCGAGCGGCCAGGAAATGTTACGCACTTTTACT
>JAYSYM010000523.1:0-1051 GCA_043727635.1 Bdellovibrionales bacterium
CTTCAGGGGCAAAAGTTTTATTTCTTCGCGGACGTTGCTTACTCAAAAAGAATTCGCTCAATTGCGGAACGTCTTCTTTGCGATCTCTTAGCGGCGGGAGAATAATTTTTTTGCCACTCAGGCGCCACATTAAGTCTTCGCGGAATTGTCCGGCTTTCACCATCTGGTTTAAATTTTGATTAGTCGCTGCGATCACTCGCACTTTCACGTGCGTTGTGTCTTTGCTGCCAACGCGTCTTATCTCGCCTGATTCTAAAAATCTGAGAAGCTTGGCTTGAAGATTAAGTGGAAGTGCTTCGACTTCGTCTAAAAACAAATCGCCATTATTTGCGGCTTCGGCTAAGCCCATTTTATTTTGATCAGCTCCGGTGAAGGCACCTCGCACATGACCAAAAACTTCTGACTCAAAAACATCTTCAGGCAACGCTGCGACGTTGACTGCTACAAAAGGTCTTAAGCCTTCTTGTTTATGAATTAAATGGGCAATGACTTCTTTACCTGTGCCAGATTCTCCTTCAAGAAGAATTGGCCCTGCTTCGCCTTTAAGTGCTGCGATCTGCTTTTTTAAATTTTGTGAAACTTCGCTGTCGCCAATCCAAGTAATGTCGCTAGTTTGTCGTGAACTTGCGTCTCTGAGCAGTGCTAAGGCTTCAATTTTGTCGAGAGTGAGGTTGAGTTCTTCTGAACTCAAGGGCTTAGCTAGAAATCGAGTTGCGCCGGCTTTTAAAACGGCTTCCATCAAATCGCGATTAAGATCACCAGAAATTGCAACGATCTCGAGGTGTGGATCGCGGGCGCGAAGTTCTCTAATCACGCCGAGGCCCTCTGGCTCTTTGCCGCGCTTTTCGCTCAAGTGCATATCAACGAAAGCACCGTTAAACGACTCTTGCGGGATCTCGGCCAAAGATTGAGCAGCTTTAACACGCCAGTTTTGAGGAAGAGTGAGTTTGATCGACTGGATAACCAAATCGTCATCCTCGACCAACAAAAGTTTTAATCGTGTGTCGCTCAACTTACCGCTCCGTTTCTTGGCCTCGAAATCGTTATGCTC
>JAYSYM010000524.1:0-1048 GCA_043727635.1 Bdellovibrionales bacterium
TCAGTAAAACATTTCCCGAACGTCGTTTTGTTCTCTTGCTCGCTAAAAGTTTTGTTTGAGTACAAATGTGCTGAGCTAAAGTTTGCTCGGCGAGACATCCGCACGGTCTTACCAGATGACGAATCTTGTTTCATCAGAGGGAAATCCCACCGTCAATAATCAGCGTGCTGCCGGTGACCCAGGCTGCTTCGTCTGAACAAAGATAATAGACGCCAGCTGCGACGTCCTCAGGCTTACCCAATCGACCAATTGGCTGTGCGTTTTGAAGTGAGGCCCGAAGGGCGACGCTTGCAGGCGAGTCGTCTCCATGAAAATCATGAATCGGAGTGTCGACAAGACCAGGGCAAATGCAGTTAACCCGAACTCCGTTTTTTGCTACTTCGAGTGCAAGTGTTTTTGTCCAAGAAACCATTGCGGCTTTCGAAGCGGAATAAGCTGCAGTATCAGCAATTGATCTTACGCCGAGAGTAGAAGAAATGTTGACCACGCTGAGAGAAGTTTTCTGTGCAATAGAAAGCTTCAAAAGTTCTCGAGTGATTCTAACTGAACCGAGCACGTTAGTTTCGAACTGCTCCCGCCAAGTGTTGTCATCAGTATCAAGGAAACTTAGACGCTTCCAAATCCCGGCATTATTTACGAGCGCTTTAATTTGTGGAACTTGTTTTGAAACTTTCGAAATCAAATTTGCAACGTCTGTTGAGTTTGCGAGATCACATTGAATCGTCACAACAGATTCAGGAAATTTTGATCGAAGCTTTTCAAGCTTCGATAATGTTCGCCCAACCGCGATCACTTTCCAATTATTTTTCAAAAAGTGTTCTGCGGTCGCAAGTCCGATACCAGAGCCTGCGCCAGTGATAAGTGCGTAACGAATTTCAGGAGATGATGCCAATGCGACCCGCCCTTAAGCGGCCTTGCGTGATCGAAGCATGCCCGCTACAGAACGATAAATGCCTGCTTCAATAAAGATTTGCAAGAGATCAGAGTCAATTTTGCCCTGTTTAGCCTCAGTCGAGAGAATATCCATCGCGCGTTCAGGAGTCACAGA
>JAYSYM010000525.1:0-1047 GCA_043727635.1 Bdellovibrionales bacterium
CGTCACTGCTAACGACCACGCCGCCAGAGTCGAAAGAGACACCGTCGATATCATAGTGACCTTCAGAATCACTTATCGTCTGAGTCATAGGCGAGCTAGTGCTGAACCAGCGGTAAATTAAGTATGCGGCTGCGCCGGCTCCGATTCCTGCTGCGACATAAGGCAGATAGCGCGAATAGTTGTTTTTCATGAGAGCCTCCTTGGGTGCGACACAAAGTTGCCACATCGAGAGCTTTGCCGCACGTTCTCATTTCGCATAGTTATCGCAACAAATTTTAGTGTTTAAGATTTACATTGAGGGCGTTTGCCGTGATTCTGTTCCGGCAAATCAAGGGAGTTTAGTGATGGCTGCAAAGTTTGATACCGAAAAAGTGGTTGGTGTTCTCAATGTCATGCTCGAGCAAGAATACGCGGGGGTAGTTCGGTACAGTCATTATTCTTTGATGGTGTTTGGTTATAATCGAATTCCAATCGTGGGTTGGTTTCGTGAGCAAGCAAAAGAGTCGTTAACTCACGCCGAGCAAATCGGCGAAGCAATTACAACACTCGGTGGACACCCTTCTTTGAAAGTGGGAAAGCTTCTCGAAACACACAAGCATTCAATGGACGAAATCTTACGCGAATCACTTGATCACGAACGAGCGCAACTTGAGCGTCTTCACCAACTTCTCGGCTTGGTTGAAGGTAAAATCGTGTGGATTGAAGAATTCGCTCGCGGAATGATTCTCGAAGAAGAGCAGCACGTCTCTGAAGTTGAGAAAATGCTGCGTGGGGCACCTAAGAAGTAGTCGCAGTTTCCTTTTTAAAAAACGATAAAATCTTTTTTAGAAGTAATGGAGTAAAGCCAACTGCGATCAGTGAAATGATCAGCGGTGGCTGAAGTATTCCATCAAGACTTCTAATTTCACTCAATCGATAGCCAGCGTTGGTATAAACGATTGTCAGCGGGAGAGTTCCTGCAAGTGTAACGAGGAAATAGGGAAGCGTTCTTACCGGCAAAAGTGCCATGAGAAAATTCGCAACAATAAATGGAAAGCCTGGAATCAA
>JAYSYM010000526.1:0-3568 GCA_043727635.1 Bdellovibrionales bacterium
TCACATGTGCGCAACAAACCAAGAAGAAATTTTCGGACCAGTTGCGACTTTGATTCCGTTTGACTCAGAAGCGGAAGTTGTTGAGATGGCTAACTCCACTCGTTATGGTTTGTCTGCGAGCGTTTGGACGGGTGACGTTGAGCGCGGGCAAAGAGTTGCTCGCTCGTTAGAAGCTGGAGTCGTTTGGGTTAACACGTGGATGCTGCGAGATCTTCGAACGCCATTCGGTGGCGTGAAGGAAAGTGGCGTTGGTCGCGAAGGCGGAATGCACGCACTACAGTTCTTCTCAGAAGTAAAAAATATTTGTGTGGGGTTGAAATGAGTGAAGCTGGTAGTTCTTCTGGTAATTCGACGGTCAACAGTCAGCAAGCCCCGGAACCAGTCGGTCACTATCCGCATGCGCGGCAAGTTGGAAACTTTGTGTTTTTGTCGGGCGTTGGCCCTCGCGAGCGTGGCACTAAGAAAATTCCGGGGGTTGAGCTAAACTCTGACGGATCGATTGCTTCTTACGATATCGAAACTCAGTGTCACAGTGTTTTCAAAAACGTTCGCTCAATTTTAGAAGAAGCCGGCTGTAAGTGGACGGACCTGGTCGACGTCACAGTTTATTTAACCAACATGAAAAACGATTTTCCGACTTACAACAAGCTTTGGGCTGAGTACTTTAAAGAAAGTCCACCGTGCCGTACGACTTTAGAAATCAACGCGCTTCCAACTCCAATCGCAATTGAACTCAAATGTTTAGCTGTTAAACAGTCGCCGAAGAAGGGTTAAGTAGTGAGCTCATTTCAGCCGCTCAACTTTAAAAAATGGATCGACGAAAATCGCCATCTTCTTAAGCCACCAATTGGCAACAAGGTTGTATGGAAAGATCGCGAATTCATTGTGATGGTGGTTGGCGGACCAAATGAGCGAACCGATTTTCACGTGAACCAGAGCGAAGAATTTTTTTATCAGCTTGAGGGCGCGATGACGTTGAAAGTTCGTACTCCCGAAGGCCATACAGAAGATATCAGAATCACGGCTGGAGACATTTTTCTCCTCCCGCCGAATACGCCTCACTCACCGCAACGTGAAGCGGGAGGCGTCGGACTCGTGATTGAACGTCGTCGACGAAAAGGTGAGATCGATGGGCTTCAATGGTTCTGCGAAAAGTGCGAAACAAAACTTTACGAAGAATTTTTCACGCTTACAAATATCGAAACCCAATTCCCCGCTGTCTTCGAGCGCTACTACAACAGCCCGCACGTGAAGTGCGCAAAGTGCAACCACCTCAACGGCCGAACTTGGACGGTACCAGGTTCCCAATGGTAAAGAGTTGCGTCATAATCTTAGATCCTGAGCGTGGGTGACACGATGCTAGACAAAAGGGAACCAGGTACCGATGAAAATTGATATTCATACGCATATTTTGCCGCCGGATATTCCGAAGTTTAAAGAGATGTTCGGTTATGGTGGATTCATTCAGCTTCGGGATTGTCCGGGCTGTTCGGCGAAAGACATGGTTGATGATTCGGGAAAGTTTTTTCGTCGGGTAGAGGAGAATGCTTTCGATGCTGGTGCACGCATAAAGGATTGCGCGCAGCACGGTGTGAACGTTCAAGTACTTTCAACTGTGCCAGTGATGTTTTCATACTGGGCGAAGCCGCAAGATGGATTAAAGGTTTCTCAACTACTCAACGATCACATCTCAGAAGTCGTTCGCGAAAATCCTAAAAAGTTTGTTGGCCTTGGCACGTTGCCGATGCAGGCCCCTGATCTTGCTGTCATCGAGGCTGAGCGTTGTATCAAAGAGCTTGGACTTCGCGGTTTTCAAATTGGCACTCACGTTAACGACATGAATTTATCTGATTCAAAATTATTCCCGGTCTATGCAGCAATTGAGCGTTTGGGTGCAGCGCTGTTTGTGCATCCGTGGGATATGATGGGCCAAGAGAAGATGCAAAAGTATTGGCTTCCGTGGCTAGTGGGGATGCCAGCCGAAACTTCTCTCGCGATTTGCTCAATGATTTTTGGCGGAGTGTTTGCGAAGTTTCCAAAGCTCCGAGTTGCGTTTGCTCATGGTGGCGGTGCTTACCCGATGACGATGGATCGTATTCAACACGGCTTTGAAGTTCGCCCTGACCTTTGCGCTGTTGATAATAAAGTTGCACCGAAAGATTACTCAGGACATTTTTGGGTTGATTCACTCGTTCACGGAAAAGAATCGCTTCAGTTTTTGCGCGATCGGTTTGGCGCCAACCGAATTTGCCTCGGCACTGATTACCCATTTCCCCTCGGCGAACTTACTCCCGGAAATTTAATTTCTGAAAGTGGATTTTCTGAGGAGGAGCAGCGGCTGATGAACTCAGGCTCCGCCCTCGAATGGCTCGGCCTTCTAGAGGTACCAGGTGCCGAATGGTAAAGGATTGCGTCATCGGCTACAGCAAATTCTCCTCTAGCGAACTTTTTTCGCGATCTTTTCGACGAGCTACCAATTCGAAGTCTGATCTTCGGAGCGCAGCTTTCATGTCATTCCAATTTTCAAGATCAGGTTTTCTATTGAGCCACGCCAGTTCTTTCGGCTGAAGAGTTTCGAGAAAAAGTATTTCATCGGAGATTGGAATTATAAGCCGCGAGTTTCCGCATAAGCCGTGAAGAGTTGAGTAGCGATACTGCTCAACATTCTCGCTCAAGCCGGCCTGCACTGGATTTTGATAAACATATTTATAAGTATTTAGAAAGTGATGGTAGCTGCTGATTCGGGTTTTATGATTCCGCCCGCCGTACGTTTGGTTGATTCGTCCTGACAGCTTTGTGATTTGCTTACTTGTCTCTCGCATGAAGTAAAGCATTGCGCTGCTTAGATTGCCGTTAGGAGCTGTTGCGAGTAAGTGAAAATGATTCGCCATCAACACGAAGGCGTGAATTCGCACCCCGTAAGCCACGCTCAATAAATATAGATAATCTTCCATAATCGTCCAAACAACATCGATTGGAAGGGTGAACCACTCCTTGTTTATGCAACGGGCGGTGATGTGATAGGGATCAGTAGCAACAATGGGAACAATTTTTCTCGGCATTCGCTAGTGCCAAGCAAGATTCTTGCGAATGTGTGCGGCGTGGTGACGCGTCGCTAGACCATCGGGAACCGGGTACCGGATTTAGGGGCAGATGCATTGGTAAGCGTATTGGTTGCGTGAGCCTGTTGGTCCATTGCCGAAGCCAGTGAACGCTTTGGCTCCGTTGAGCGCAGAAGTACATGCTGGCAATTGAAATTGTGGAGTTACCCAGCCGCCCACTGATCGAACGTCGTTTGAGCCGGTTGAAAGGTAAATTCCCGAAGCTACGTCTGCGCTACCGATGCCAGCCCAAGTTGCGCGCCATAAATCCCAACTTGCTTCAATGAATGGATCAGCTGGAAGCATCCAAGTGGCATTCCAGTTATCGAGTCCGCCCTGCGCAAGTTGCGATGGCCACTCAACTCCTGCAGCTGTGCAAGTTCTTACGACCGCAGGCTCGCAACTTAAATTCACTGTGTTCCAAGTTTCTCCGGCAGTGCAGTAGCAACCGGCAGGTGTTGCTAGAA
>JAYSYM010000527.1:0-3559 GCA_043727635.1 Bdellovibrionales bacterium
CGAGATAACGACTCCATCCAAGCACCAACCATGCGAGGTAGCTGATCGAGCATTTGAGCTAGCTCAACTTGCAACTTACCTTCGTGGGTGTGAGCGCGAAGTGCAAAAATATCTAAAATGATTTGCGCGCGATCTAAAACGCGTGCGCCGAATTCTTTTTCTAAGTTACGAGATTGAACGCCAGATAAGTGATGATCAATTAATACAACCGTCGCCTGCGACTCGATAACGAGCCCGCGAATTTCATCGACTTTACCTGTTCCGATTAATGTTGCTGGATTATATGCAGCAAGAAGTTGAGTGAGGCTTCCGACAACTTCGCATCCCGCGGCTATCGCTAATTCCTCAAGCTCACAAAGAGACTCTTTGAGCTCTACAAACGAATCATTTTTTAGACCAACGCCAACTACTATCGCCCGTTCTCGGGGCTGAATTTTCGTCTTCGTTATCTCGGTACCCTCCGGAACGACCTCTTCTAGAGACGTCGTCCTGCTATATCTATTATATCAGCAGAATTTAAAACCGCAATCCAGCAGCATTTTCGTTCTAACTCATTTCTTTTAGCGTACTAGGGTCTTCTTTCATCGCTTGTGCCTGTAAAGCAGTCAAAGCCACCGTATTTACGATGTCGTCAACTGAGCAGGTTCTTTGGAGGACATTAGCAGGTTTTTTAACTCCCATAAGGAAAGGCCCAATTACTTCGCCGCCACCGAGCTGCTGAAGGAGCTTATAAGCGATGTTGCCGGAGTCCAGATTTGGGAAAATAAGGATATTGGCGCCATCTTTTATCGATGAGAACGGGAAGATCCGATCAATAATTTCTGGATTCACGGCGGTATCGGCCTGCATCTCTCCATCCACCACATAGTTCGGGAAATGCTTACGAACGATATCGGCAGCCTTTTTCATCTTCTCAGGATTCTCTCCTTTAGAAGTAAAGTTGGTATACGAAAGCATTGCGATTCTTGGTTGGAGTTTGAAGTACGTAGCTACTCGAGCCGCATGAATTGCAATTGTCGCGACTTCTTCGGCGTTCGGATTGATGTTCATCGTTGTATCAGCAAACAGATACATTCGATTTTTGAACATGACCAAGTTTAAACCTGATGCAGTTTTTCGTCGGCCAGTGCCGATGATCTGCAAGATGGGTCGTACACAGTCAGCGTAATTCTGAGTAGCACCCGTGACCAAGCCATCAGCGTCGCCCATTTCAACCATCATTGCTGCGAAGTAATCTGGATCGGCCATCAAACGTTCGGCTTCGCGGAACATGACACCTTTACGTGCTCGCTTTTCAAAAAGCTTATCCACGTAAGCTCGGAAGCGCGGATGAGTCGATGGATGAATGATCGGAACATCTTTTAGCTCAAGACCAAGATTGCGAATGTTCTCTTTGACTATATCTGGATAGCCCAAGATCACAGGACGGACGTTACCTTCTTGCTTAATAATATGAATCGCCTTAAGGATCTTCGTTGAATTCCCTTCTGGAAAAACGACGAGCGGAACATTCTGCTTTTTCTCAACAGCTTGCGACTTCACTCGGTGAATCACGGTGCGAACAAAACCAGTCTTGGCGCCCTGAAACGCTTCAAGCTGATCGCGATACGCTTGCCAGTCAGAGATTGGCTTTTGCGCGACACCAGTCTCCATTGCGGCTTTCGCAACCGCAGGTGTTACCCACAAGAGTGCTCGGTAATCGAAAGGTTTTGGAATAATATAGTCAGGGCCAAATGAAAAACTTTGTCCGCCGTAAGCCGCAGATACACGCTCAGGGACATCTTCGCGCGCGAGTCTTGCCAGCGCATCAACAGCAGCGAGTTTCATTTCTTCATTGATTGAAGTTGCGCGAACGTCGAGGGCACCTCGAAAAATAAACGGGAAGCCTAAGACGTTGTTCACTTGATTCGGGAAATCTGATCGACCAGTTGCCATGATGACATCAGGTCGAGCTTTTTTAGCAGCATCAGGCAAGATTTCGGGATCAGGATTTGCCATCGCAAAAACAATTGGCCGAGGTTCCATGTACTTGAGCATCTCGCCAGTGACGGCACCTGCTACAGAAAGACCAACGAATACGTCGGCACCCTTGAGTGCTTCAGTTAGCGATCGCGCTTTCGTTTTGTTCGCGAATTCTTGTTTGTATTTATTCATGCCTTCAGTGCGGCCTTCAAAGACGACACCTTTTGAATCACACATGATCAAATTTTCTTTGCGAACACCGAGTGCTGTGAATAAGCGTGCGCAAGAAACAGACGCGGCACCCGCTCCGTTCATTACAACTTTTATTTTATCCATCTGACGATCAGTGATGATGCAGGCGTTGATCAAAGCGGCGGCAGAGATAATCGCAGTTCCGTGTTGGTCATCGTGAAAAACGGGAATTTTCATCTCACGCTTCAAGGTTTCTTCAATCTCGAAACACTCTGGAGCTTTGATGTCTTCAAGGTTAATTCCGCCGAAAGTTGGTTCGAGCGCTTTAACCGCAGCAATTACTTCGGGAACAGTTTTCGCGTTTAGTTCGATATCGAAAACGTTGATGTTCGCAAATTGCTTGAAGAGAACACCTTTACCTTCCATCACAGGTTTACTTGCGAGTGGACCGATATCACCTAGACCAAGTACTGCTGTACCATTAGTCACAACCGCAACTAAGTTTCCTTTAGTTGTGTAGTCGTAAACTTTCTCCGGATTTTTAGCGATCTCTTTACAAGGCTCAGCTACACCCGGTGAATACGCAAGAGAGAGTGCTTTGTCGGTGTTGCACGGTTTGCTTGAGACGACTTCAACTTTTCCGGCTGGTTTTCGAGAGTGATACTCTAGGGCGTCTTGCTCCATGCTCATGCAAACTCCTGGGTAGCTTTTTGGCTGGTCTTTGTACGTCGAGAAAACCCTTCGATCCTGCTTGAAACCCTTAGTCATCGTAAAGGTTTAATGCGTTAGGTCGGATATTCACCACATTGACAAATCCGAGAGTAAAACGCGAAAATTGTGTGTCTCAAAAGCATCTACAAAGGCCAAAAAGGTAATCATATGAATCGCACCGGACGTGATGTCGTATTAGTCGATGGAATCAGAACTCCATTCACAAAAGCGGATACAAAACTTAAAAACGTACACCCAGCAGAGCTTGGCCGAGTCGCTCTTAAAGAGCTCATGGCTCGCACTAATCTTGATCCAAAGATCGTCGATGAAGTAATTGTTGGAAACACTGGCAATCCACCTGATGCAGTTAATATTGCGCGAGTGATCGCTCTTAATGCAGGCATTCCAAAACAGACTCCCGCTTTCTCGGTTCATAGAAATTGCGCTTCGGCACTCGAGAGTATTTCCGACGGTTTTGAAAGAATTAAATCGGGGACCCTTGAATGTGTGATTGCCGGAGGAACAGAGAGCATGTCGCAAATGCCTCTTTTGATGTCTCGTGAATTCATGCAAATTTTTAGTCGCCTTGGTTCAGCAAAAACTACCGGACAAAGACTTGCCGCTCTTGGCTCACTTCTGAAAGCCGATTTGATGCAAGTGAAAGAGCTCGTAACAACTGGGCCCATGCAGTCGT
>JAYSYM010000528.1:0-1037 GCA_043727635.1 Bdellovibrionales bacterium
GAGCTCCGGCAACGATCGGGTTGCTCATGATCTTATTATTGAGAGCGATTTGTTTTACAAATTCATTCGAAAACGTTTGTAGGAGAGTCTCGCCACCAATTCGGGCATAAAGAGATGAGCCTTCGGGAGCAGCAGCTTCGACAGCACTTTCTTCCTTTTGGGGCTGTGAGCAAGCAAGTAGGCTAAGTGAGAGACTAAAAAGAACCACACTGTTGAATAAACCAGACACGATGCGCGGCATTGCAGCAAACTCCTGATGTTAACAACCGAGGCTCGCTTGGGAGCGCCGCAATGGTCAACCTGTTTCTGTGGCAGCTCTTCTTGCCGAAGCAAAAAGTTGAGCCTACGCTCTCAGGCTCACGAAAAAGGAGACTCTATGCGCTTGAACCTTGGTTTTGTTACTCTAGCCGCTGTTGGTTTCATGGGTGCTTTCAGCGGTTGTTCGACGAATCCCCATAAGGCTGAAAAAATTGACACTAAAATTGAGAAGAGTGAAGCCGTCGTCGGCAACGAAGCGGTTGGTGTAAAAGATGGCAATATGATTATCCAAAAGAAGGTGGTTTTGTCTGAGGAGCTTCGCCGCATTCAGTACGAAGTTTATGAACTGGAAGATCGAGTTTACGGCAATCGCAAGTACGGCTCGCGCGGACTTTATGGGTCCCTTAAAGACTGTCGCTTAGCAGCCACAGACAAGAAATTAGGCGGTGACGGAAAACTCATGTGGACTGAGCCTTTAGAGCGAGTCACTGACAAAGAAGACGAATTTAAACTAGGTGTTGATGAAAACGATAAGCTTGTTGGAATTTCAGAAGAGTATTTGAAGGATCGCATCGATCGCTTCAGAAAATTTAAGTCAACTTTGCAAATGCGTGAAGATGAGTACGAAGACAAACTTGCGATTTGTCGTGCAGAGCTAAAAAGTCGTGAATTTGAGATGAAGAAGTCGAAATCTAAGCCGACTACAGAAGAATAGTTAATTATCTAAGCGAAGCTCGGTTCTAAGTACTTGAAGCCGAGCTGCGATTTCTGTTTCTGAA
>JAYSYM010000529.1:0-1037 GCA_043727635.1 Bdellovibrionales bacterium
CGAGCCAGAAGGTTCTTGTCTATCGCGGAACTTCGCAAAGAAAAGATATTCAGAAGGGCGACGAAGGCAAGATCATCACACTGCCAACTTACACGAGCACCTCTACTGAACAAGACGATGCAGCGGCCTTTATCCGCGATCGCCTGATGATCATCAATGTCCGCCGCGGTAAGAATATCAAAGCCTATGCACAAGCTCCGAACGAAGATGAAATTCTTCTCCCGCGCGACACTCAATTGCGCATCGATAAAATCGAAATGAAGACGATTGAAATTTTCACTGAAGAGGGCCCGCAAGATCGCCACGTTCAGGTTGTTGAGCTCACGCAGATCTAAATAAAAAAGGCACCTCTCGGTGCCTTCGACTTTCAACTTCGCAAATTTGAAACTCTAGATTATTTCCGCGCTGGCGCGGAAAGCCGCCCTTCGGGCCGATTTAGTCATCAGCCTTCGAAACTTTATTACGCTTACGCTTATTCGGATCAAGCTCACGGCAACGAATGCGAATCGACTTTGGAGTGATCTCAATCACCTCGTCATCTTTAACCCATTCGATTGATTGCTCTAATGTCAGTGGCTTAATTGGAGTTAGCTTTACCGCCTCATCAGTTCCTGATGCGCGGACGTTTGTTAACTGTTTCTCGCGGCAGCAGTTAACGATAAGATCGTTATCTTTTGCGTGCTCGCCGATAATCATTCCGTCATAAACTTCGCTGCCTGGTTGTACGAAAATCTTTCCGCGTTCTTCAAGGTTCCACAACGCGTAGTTCGTTGTTTTGCCTTTGCGGTCAGAAACCATCGCACCGTTCATGCGACCTTGAATTGCGCCTTTGTATTCTTCCCAGCCGCCTGACTCAGAGTTAATCAAGCCAGTACCACGAGTATCAGTCATGAACTCAGAGCGGTAACCGATGAGGCCACGAGCTGGAATTCTAAACTCTAATCGTACACGGCCCGAACCTTTGTTCACCATGTTCGTCATGATACCTTTTCGCAGGCCCATCTTCTCAGACACAACACCTGTGTACGCTTCAGCAA
>JAYSYM010000530.1:0-1034 GCA_043727635.1 Bdellovibrionales bacterium
ATCTCGCGACGGAAATCTTCTTTGCGAGACTCAGGGATTTCGATCTTCTCTTCAATCGAACGCATTAAGCGCTCGTCTGGATCATCCATCTGACCTGTAAAGCTGTTTCGCACGCGCTCTTTCTGAGTGAACGCTTTTACGTTATCAATGTAGTTACCGCACAAGCGACCAAGGGCTGAGTCATCGGCGCTAATCGCTCGTTGTACTTCACCTTTGATGATCTCTTCGTACTCTTGCTTAACAACCGAAAGTAGCTCGCGGTATTCAGCTTTTAATTCTTCATTCGCGAGCAAGCTGTGATTTTTCAAACCAGATTCTAGCTCGTTCATTACCATGAACGGGTTTAAGCTGCCTTTGTTATTTTGTTGAGCTGTGACAAGCGCGTTCGAGAGTTTATCTTGAATGTACCTTGGTGAGATCCCGTCGAGACCTTCACGGACTGAATCCTTACGAAGCTCCTTCACGTTATCTTCTGTGTAATTCGGAAGAGAACGACCGTCGTAGAGTTTCAATTTTTGCAGACGAGTTAAGTTTGCTTTTTTCGGCTTCTCAAGCCGCGTGAGAATCGCCCACATCGCGGCCATTTCAACCGTGTGCGGAGCGATCGAGACACCGCGAAGTTTGCGCGAGTTGAAATCTTTTTTGTAGATGTTCACTTCGTTCTTCCACTTCGTAATGTACGGAATATCGATCTTCACAGTTCGGTCGCGAAGCGCTTCCATAAATTCGTTGTCTTGAAGACGACGATACTCAGGCTCATTCGTATGACCGATAATCACTTCGTCGATGTAAGTCTGCGCAAACTTCTTTGGCTTTACACGGTGCTCTTGCGAAGCGCCGAGAAGATCATAAAGAAACGCGACATCGAGCTTCAAGACTTCGACGAACTCAATCATGCCGCGGTTTGCGACGTTAAATTCACCATCAAAGTTAAAGGCGCGAGGATCAGAGTCAGATCCGTACTCGGCGATCTTGCGATAGTTAATGTCACCTGTGAGCTCGGTTGAATCTTGGTTCTTTTCGTCTTTTGGCTG
>JAYSYM010000531.1:0-1033 GCA_043727635.1 Bdellovibrionales bacterium
ATCACTTGAGCGTCAGCGCGGTAGAAAATAAATTATACATCGAGGATAACGGAACTCCGAATGGCACTCTGCTCAATGGCTCACTTATCCCTGCTAAGACCGCAGTTTTCTACAAACCAGGTACGCCGATCCAACTAGGCAAGTGTGACGATATCTTTACGATCGAATTATTTATGCCGTCAGACTTAGTGAAAGAAACACCAGACGCACTAATAGAAAAGGCTCGCTTACAAGCATCTTCGATCTTGACGGCGGCCGATGAAAAAAAAGAACTTCAGCTTTTCCAATTTGAAGAAAGCCTTAAAAAAACAGAAACGATAAAAAAAGCGGAAATTGATCGTGAGCTGGCAAACCACTTTGAAACTCAAGTAGCCATCTACAAAAGTAAAATTAAAATTGATTCGGAAGTCGCATACAAAGCCGAGTTGGCTTCTCAGAAAACGCGAGCCGAAATCGAAATTGCCGCCGCCGTGAACGAATACAAGTCCCGCGCTAAGGCGGAATACGAAAAAATATGCATAACGGCCGAACGGAAGGCGTCGCAAATTTTACTCGAGGCCCAGCAAAGCAGCATAGCTCAGTCTGAAGCACAGATACTGATGGCGAAGACTCAAGGCGAAAAAATTATTGAGACGGCGCAACTAAAAGAACGTCAAATGTTAACTCGTGCGCAGCAGGCCTGTGATTTAAAACACGGGGAACTTCAAACGACACTCACCGAGCTCAAAAATATTGAGCCAACCTTGAATCGCGCAAAAATGCAGTATGAACTCACCGTGCTGGAGTACGAACAATGCCGAGAAAAATATGAAAAGACGGAGGAAAACTTAGCCCTAAAATATCAGGAACTCAAAGAGATGAGTGATCGCCTTGTTCAAACGCAGGTGCAGTTGCAACTTGATTTGGACTCAACGCTTTTGCGCAAAACGCAACTCAACGTCGAATCCCAGCAGATTGCAAATCATGTAAAAAATCAAAAAGATGAGCAGACGCGACTGATTAATGACGTCAAGTTGCTGCAACTAAAAGTTGA
>JAYSYM010000532.1:0-3531 GCA_043727635.1 Bdellovibrionales bacterium
CAGTCTTTAAGATTACAGCTAAGGGCTGTGAAACTTGGGCGGTAGGCTCAGCGCAAAACGACGGCGACTAAAAAGCTAAATTAATGTTTCTTGGAGGCTTAAAAATGAAAGCATTATTCTTAGCGGTATTTTTCTTTTCTAGTTTGTCTTTTGCTCACATCAAAGCGGGCACTTGGGTTGGAACAACGGCGAGCGGCGATGCTTGTCAGATGACTGTTGGCGATCAGTACTTTGAGAATGATGTAATTCATCCGCTAACTGAGAGAATTCCTCTCGAGACTAATTCGGTTAAATTTTTGGTGGGCCATCCGGCGGTGATTGATGCTGCGACAGCGACTGCAAGTTTCAATCATGGATTGTTTCAGGGAATCACTCCAATCGCGGCTCCTCGGGGTGCTCATGCGGTAGAAATTTCTATGCGCCAGGATGCGTACGAAGGCCCTGAGAAGTTCACGTTCATCACGCACGATTACAAGTCGGATCAGCGCGGTGCTTTGGTGTGCAACGGATTAAAGCACACACCTTAATAATTTTTGTTAGAGAAAGGGCGGCTTTCCTGTTAGGTTGGCCCTTCAATTATCTGCTTTTTCGAGTTTATGTGCATTTCGTCCAGACCACTCCGAAGTTAGCGCTCAAGCCTTTGGAGGTATTATGAGTAAAAAATTGTACGTTGGAAATCTTCCCTATTCTGCAAACGATCAAACGTTGAATGAATCTTTCGCTGAATGCGGAACTGTGTTGTCTGCAAAGATCATCATGGATCGCGAATCAGGCCGCAGCAAAGGTTTCGGATTCGTTGAAATGTCATCTGATGACGAAGGCACTAAAGCTATCGAACGCTTTAACGGTGCTGACTGGGAAGGCCGCGCTATGAACGTTAGCGAAGCTAAACCACAAGCTCCACGTGATTCATCTTCGGGTGGTAGCCGTGGTGGCGGTCGTTACTAGTACTCTCATTCTATAAGAAGATATTCATTTGAATGAATTAGAAAGCCAGCTCTTAGGAGTTGGCTTTTTTTATTTCTGCTTCTCTATCTTAGGGCAAAAGCCTGTGCGGTTTCCCATTGTTGTTGGAAATGCGCGGCAAACATCGGGTCTGATTTCGTATTTGGTGCAAAGGCGTGTGATTGGGTGGAGAAGGAAACAATCACCGTTCGGTCTTTGCTCCAGCATAAAGAGCTGCGTTGATTCTCTGTAGCTGCGGACGATTTTTTGTTTCTGAAGCTGTTTGGCGAGTTTTTGTGGGCTTGCGTTTGTGAGGTCATCTTCGTTGGCGTAACCGAGCGTGATGAGGTCCTGGATTTTTACTTCGACGGGCATGGTGCAACAGGTGCCGATGCACGTGCGGCACATACTATCTTTGTACTTCACCCAAGTTGATATTTTATCTTTATCGACTGCCATTGTTTTTAGATCATATGCCAATGTTGGTATATTGGCGAGAATGTTGGTTTACCAACATTGGCTTTGGTTGGCGGATGGCGAGACCTTAGGTAGAGTTGAAATATGGATGAAGCCGATTTTGAGGGAACGTTAGTTTTGGAGAAGCTCGCCGAGATTAATAAAGTTGATGAGTTTTTTGAGGCGGTTGATTCGGATGATTCTGGGCAGGCGCAGCGGCTTATGCGTAAGGCGGGGCTCGACGTTGAGACTATCGAGATGGTCTTAAAAAAGATGCGAGATGCCGATGGTGAGCACTAGCAATACCTAGTGCTTGTTTCGATTCAATCTGGCCCTTAGTACCTCAAGAGACATGCTAATATTTACGCATGCAAAAATCCCTGGCCCGCTATCAAAAAGCTTCGATCAAGCAAAGTCTCTGGCAAATGGCGAACACGTTAATTCCGTATATCGCGCTTTGGACTTATCTTGTGTTGAACCAAGACAAACCACTTTGGCAGACGGTTCCACTTACGCTAGTTGCCGCAGGTTTCTTAGTTCGCACGTTCATTATCTTTCACGACTGCGGACACATGTCGTACTTCAAATCTCGCAAGACAAATGAATGGGTTGGGATGGCGACAGGCTTACTTGCATTCACTTCGTATCATCACTGGCGTTGGGAGCATGCAGCTCACCACTCAACAGTTGGTGATTTGGACAATCGCGGTACCGGAGATCTTTGGACATTAACTAAAGCTGAGTACGAGAAAAGTGCTAAGCCGATGCAAGTGTTGTATCAGGTTGTGCGAAGTCCGCTTTTCTTGTTTGGGTTTGTTCCGTTGTTTTTATTTTTAGTGAAGCAGCGTTTTCCTTCTCCGGGTGCAAAGCCTATGGAGAAGAGAGCGATCCATTACACAACTGCGGCGATCATCGTGATTTCAGTAGGGCTAAGCGCTTTAGTTGGCTGGAGAGAATATCTCATTACGCAATTGTCGATTCTTACGTTAGCTGCGACCGCAGGGTCATGGCTTTTCTATGTTCAGCACCAGTACGAAGACACTTACTGGGAGCGAAAAGAAGAGTGGGATTATTTCACGGCTTCAATGCAGGGAAGTTCGTACTACAAACTCCCACGTATCTTGCAATTCTTCTCGGGCAACATTGGTTATCATCACATCCATCATTTGAATTCTAAGATTCCGAATTACAGTCTTGAGACTTGTCAGAATGAGCTTCCGCAGCTCGCTGAAGCTAAGACAATCGGATTGTGGGCTGGTTGGAAGACTGCAAACTTAGCTTTGTGGGACGAAGATCAAAAGAAGATGGTGAGTTTCAAAACGGCGGCTCGCGAAAAATCGCAAGCGCTCGAAGAAGCTGATCGTTGGGTATCTTAAAGCTCGCAGTTAATGCGCGAGCATTACTTCTAAAAGTTTTGCGCGAATCTCAGGATTCTTGAGAGCTAACGATTGGCCACGTTCTGAAATCGCTGTGCGATGTTCGCTAGAGACATGATTGCTTCCCCAGATTCGTTTAACGATCTCGGCTGTGTTTGCGGGGTCGCAGCCAGCGACTGCTAAAAACATTGCAAATGTTGAAGGCCCGCGGTGTTTTTGGCCGTTACAACCGAAGGCTACATAGTTGTACTTGCTTGCGCAGTTGACGATGTTAATAGGGTTTGCTGCGAAGTGTGGTGCGAGCGTTTCGAGATACTCATCTGCGGTTTCTTGTTTTGATTTCCAGGGAAACGGAGCTGGGACGTAGGCGTGATTGAACATTGCTTCGGCCTGCGCATTTCCTTTGTTCATGTACCAGGTGCAAGATTTTTCAGATCTTGGAACTTGCGCTAAACGCTCGGCGATTGAATCAACGAAGCTTGTTTCAGAATCTCCGACGGCCATTCCGGCAAGAGTTAATTTTCCGACTTGAAAGACTCTTAGGCGGTTCGTGCCTGACTGCGCATCTCTGCGCTCGAGTTTTAAAAAGTTATCAGGGTGGCAGAAGTAGGGTTCTTTTGAAACGGCGAGATCAGGGATGAGCATGATGGCAAGCAACGCGATGTATTTCATGCGTTAAGCTCACTACGATCGCCGCTTGGTCACAAGTCGAGGTCGGTTAGGAGTTTGTTCGGAAAATGTCAGGCCTCGGTGA